>JBJXHA010000509.1:0-17155 GCA_046160275.1 Bacteroidia bacterium
AGCTTGACCAAAAAGTGGTAGTCCTTCAAATGTAATGCTAACTAAAACCTGTAGCGGCTGCTTTAGCTGCCGCAAAAGCGCAAAAACGAAGTTTTTTCAAGTTATCGGGCAGCTAAAGCAGCCCGTACAGCATTACATTTGTAGGACTACCCAAAAAGTTAAATATGATGGAAGGGGAAAGCAAAAATCGAGTAGAACATTATGTCCTACTCGATTTTTATATTATATTGTTTTCGGCACGAGCGTGAACGCTCAATGCCGAAAACGTAGTATGCTTAGGCTTTTGCTGCTTCCGCTTCTTGGGCTTTGCTGCGCTCGAAGAAATCAAGTGCTACAGCAGAAGCCACGAAGATAGAAGAGTAAGTACCGAAGATAATTCCCATAAAGATAGCGAATACGAAACCTTTGATAACAGTACCACCAAATAGCAACAATACGAAGGCTGACAATACGGTTGTACCAGAGGTAATCAAGGTACGGCTAAGGGTTTGGTTAATCGCATCATTGAAAACTGTCGTATAATCTTGGTTAGGATGCTCTGCGGTATTTTCACGAATACGGTCAAATACAACCACCGTGTCATTAATCGAATAACCAATGATGGTCAAAATTGCAGCGATAAAAGCCGAATCAATTTCTACATTAAAAGGCATTGGAATAATGCTGAAAAGAGAGAACAATCCTAGTACGATGATAACATCATGAAACAAAGAAGCAACCGCACCCAAACTATATTGCCATTTGCGGAAACGGAACAAGATGTAAGCACCAATCACAAGTAAAGAAAGTAATACCGCCCACATCGCCGACTTTTTGATGTCATTTGCCACAACAGGTCCCACATCTGTAGAACTCAATACCGTTGCTTGATTGCTAGGATGTGTTTGTTTCAATCCTTCCATCAATTTATCTTGCACAAGTTGTCCAGAGTTAGGGTCAGCTTGTTTATAAGAAGTAGTAACTTGTACTTGCGAAGTAGAAGAAAGGGTTTTGATAACAGGTGCATCATTTTCGAAAGTTTTGGTCAATACGCCACGCATTTTTTCCAAATCTCCATCATTTAAGTTAGCACCTTTCAATTCTACCACATATTGACGACCACCTTTAAAATCAACCCCTAATTTGAAGCCTACCGTAGCAAAAGAAATCAAACTTAATACCGTCAATGTTCCTGAAATCATATAGAACATACGTTTGCGCGTACTCATTTTGATGTCTAAGCCATTGAAAAGATTGATAGTGAAGCCTGTACCAAAAGAAATGTCTTTTCCTTTGTTTGCTTGTCCTTCCAAAATTAAACGGGTAAGAATCAAAGCAGAAACCAAAGAAGTGAAAATACCAATCATCAAAGTAACGGCAAAACCTTTAATTGGACCTACCCCAAATCCGAACAATACCAAAGCTGTCAAGAAAGTCGTGATTTGTGAGTCCATGATAGATGAAAGTGCGTTCGCAAAACCTTCACGAATCGAAGCCTTCAAACCTTTTCCTAAGCCTAATTCCTCACGGATACGCTCAAAAATCAGTACGTTTGAGTCAACCGCCATACCGATTGTTAATACGATACCTGCAATACCAGGAAGCGTAAGTACTACCCCAAAAGCAGCCGTCATACCAATCAATACAAAAAGGTTGAAAAGCAAAGCAATGGTAGCGTAAACCCCTGCTTGGCGATAATACCAAACCATGAAGGCAATCGTTATCAACAAAGCAATTGCAAAAGAAATCAAACCACTATCAATGTTGCTTGCACCCAAAGTAGGACCTACTACGTCTTCTCCTTGAATTTTTGCAGCCACTGGTAATTGTCCTGCTTTCAATACGTTAGCCAAATCTTTTGCCTCATCAATCGTGAAATCACCTGAAATTTGAGAACGACCACCCGCGATTTCGCCTTGAACTGTTGGATAAGAATATGCCATACCGTCAAGTACTACGGCAACACTTTTACCAACGTTTTCGCCTGTAATACGTTTCCATTCTGCTGCACCTTCCATGTCCATGCTCATTTCTACAATCGCACGGCCATTGTCATCAAAGTTGTTACGTGCAGAAGAAATTCTTTCTCCGCCCAAAGCTGCGCCACTTTCGTCAGCTTTCAATACCACCATTGCATGATATGGCCCTAATACAGGCTTAAATGACCATACAAAACGCATATCATCAGGAATAGAACTTTTTACATCTTCTAATTTCAAGTAAGAATTTACTTTTGCAGTATCATTTGGCAAAGAATATCCTACAATCGGAGAAGTTGCGGTGATAGATTTTCCATCTGGAGGAAGCAATACAGCAAACAAAGGATTTTCGCGTTTGAATTTCTCTGCTTTTTGTGCATCTGTCAAACCTGCATCTTTGGTAGAATCTGCTTTAGTTTTGGCAGAAGCCACAGAATCAGTTCCTTTTTTACCTGTAGAATCAGTTGCAGCAACGGCATTTTCAGTGCTATCTTTTTTCAAAGAATCTGCACTTACAAGTCCTTCTACTACTTTCAATTTATCGTTAATCGTAGTAAGCGTAGGATATGCTTCTTGAATCGTATAAGTTTTCCAAAACTCCAAACGTGCCGTACTTTTCAACAGCTGACGCACACGCTTAGGGTCTTTTACGCCCGGAAGCTCCAACAAAATACGCCCTGTATTGGTTTGTTTTTGCATATTTGGCGAAACAACCCCAAATTGGTCAATACGCGTACGGATAATGTTAAAGGTACGGTCAATCGCAGAGTTTGCGTTTTCGTTCAACATTGCCACGATTTTGTCTTCGGGCGTACTTACACTGATATTACGAGAAGGGTTTGCGAAAATCGCGCCCAAGCTCACATTTGGGTTTTCAGCTTTGATGTTTTTAAGAAACAAATCTACGAAAGAAGATTGGCTATTTTTCTTGTCTTCAATCGTTTTTGCCAACGCTTTGGTAAAAACAGGGTCTTTGCTATTGTTTGCTAATTCGCGCACAATATCCTCAACTCCAACTTCCAACGTAACAAACATCCCCCCTTGAAGGTCTAGCCCCAAAGAAAAAGAGTTGTCAATCGCTGTTTTCCAATCTGCTTGGAAATCTGCATTGGTGATTTTCCCTTCATACTTTTTAATAGAAGTAGAATCCTGCTCTTTCAAAGGCTTTTTACGTTCAGCCTCCGCTTTCGCTTGCAAAGTTTTCAATTCTTTGTCAATCGAAAACTGCTTATAAGTCATAAATAGGTTATACCCACAAATGATAGAAAAGATTGCCAATAAGACAATCCATGTCGTACGATTACGCATATTTATATAATGAAAAATTAAATGATTTATGAATGAAATTGAGAAAGGTGCAAACATTTTTTGTTTGAACACAATGCTTTGACATCGCCTTGATACATAGTTTGAGAAGATGCTTTGCAGCACGACGGCTATCGAGTAGCCGTAAAAAGGGGAACAAGTCCGTAAGTCCTGCAAAAATTAACAAGGCGCGTGAATAAGGGGGAGCATTTTTCTCTTTTTTTGTTCCAATAAGAATTGAATTTCAGGGAGAAAACGCTGAAAATGAGGAGTATAAGTTTGAGAAATTTCTACTTGTGAGGTAACAGAATGTCCAAGTAGAAACAAAGGCAAAGAAAATTCAGGCATTACTACGGAAGGCGTGATTTTTTCGACTTCCACAAAAATGGAAGAAGAAAAAGCCACATCAGTAGGCAAAGGCGCGGCAAAATGCTGCGAATTGCGGTCTGAAATTTCGGCAATCACCCGAAAATAGCGGTCATAGAAGTTATGCTTGTTGAATTTTTGGGCAAAACCCAAGCATCCGACTAGCACAGCTAAAATAAAAAACCAATATGTTCGAAGTGTATGATTCATTGCGGCGCGAAGTTAGGGCTTTTCTAAATAGCATACAAATTTTTGAAAAAGATTTTGTTTGAGAGACAGATATTTTTCGCAATTCGTAACAAATTTATTTATCTTTGCACAAAAGTAACGAGATATGGCAGGCAAGAAACAAAACAAAAACTAACAGTAAAGATTCTACTTACCTTTTAAAATTAAAACAAGATGAAAAAAACGCTACTCTTTTATTTTATATTGGCTTTTTTTGCCACAAAAAGCTACGCACAATGCCTTATGTATGAAGTCCCCTTAACCGAGCGTGTACAGAAAGCAGAGGTAATTGTTGAGGGGGAAGTATTACACACCCGCAGTTTTTGGAATGAATCAAAAACAATGATTTATACGGAGTATTATATCGAAATTAGTACCGTATTAAAGGAAAAAGTTCCTACCCCTATGCCGCTTTCTGCCGCTATTTTGCAAGTAGAGGGCGGGCAAGTTGAGGATTTTGTGGTAGAAGTAGAGCCTAGCTTGCATTTGAACATTGGAGATAAAGGCATTTTTTTCCTAACAGAAAAACACCTAAAACCTTATTATCGCCCTATTTTTGAGCCTTATGCCGATGTACAGGGCTTTATTCGCTATGAAACCGATGCAAAATCAGCAACCGATGTCTTTGCAAAATATGACATTTCAAAATTGCGCAAAGAAATCACCCATTTTACCCATTTTACCCCCATCATATTAAACCCCTTGACGCTACAACCACCTAAAAATACACGCGGACCTGCCATCTCTTCTTTTTCTCCTGCCAACCTTTCTGTAGGAACAGGCGAAATATTGACAATTACAGGTTCAGGTTTTGGTACGAAAACAGGCAGCGCGAAAGTGCAATTTACTGACCCTGATTATCAGGCAGTTACTTTTTCTGATGCGGCGGCAGCGGATTATCTTTCTTGGACAGATACAGAAATTAAATTGACCATGAATGGCGGAAATGCAGGGGCTGGGACGGGCAAAATCAAAGTTTTTGACGCGGCAGGTACAAGTGCAAGCTCTACGAATACGCTTACCGTTCCTTTTCATCGTCAAAGAGGAGATTTAGGTAATGACAATGGGACTGGTGGTTACACTTTTCAATTTAACAATGAATTTGCACAAAATCCATCGGCTGTTGCAGCAGTTACGCGTGCAATAGAATCTTGGCGTTGTGCTACAGGCGTTAATTTTGGCATTGGGACAAATACCGCCGTTGATACCAACCTCACAACAGACAATGTGAATGTGATTCGTTGGGGCGTGTTGTCAAGCGGGTTGTTGGGGAAATGTTACTGGTCTTATAATATCTGCTCTAGCACAAATTACGACCCACGCAAAGACATTGACGTTACTTTTGCCAGCACAAATGCCAGTTGGAATTTTGGCCCTGCGGCAACCCCTAATGGCAAATCAGATTTAGAATCGGTGGCTTTGCATGAATTAGGGCATGGTTTGGGCTTAGGTCATGTGAGCAATGCAGGACATTCGATGTTTCCTGTGATTATGAGCGGAACAGATGTGCGCACGCCTGCCGCAAATGGCGATGAATTGGGAGGAGAATATGTGGTCAATTTTGGGAGCAATGTTACCACGGTTTGCAATGGCATCGGCAAAATGATTCCACTCAATGCCAATAATTGTGCTTTTACTACGGACAAAGAAAATGCGTTAAGCCCTTATATTTCCATTCAACCTAACCCCAATCAAGGAAGGTTTTATTTGACAATGGGAAATATGAGTCAGGCAAAAATCAGTATTTGGAACAGCTTAGGGCAAAAAGTAGCCGATATTCCTAACGAAGAAAAAGTCGTACAAGAGGTTTATTTACAGGGAATTAGCTCAGGCATTTATTATGTAAAAGTAAGTGTGGGTAGCAAAACTTGGGAACAGAAAATGGTGGTGGAGTAGTTAATTATATTAAAAAATCCCTTTGCCACTGTGGGCAAAGGGAAACACCCGAGCAAGGGCTAAGAATGAAACTTTGCGACAAAAGTAAACAGATTTTATTAGGAAACAAGCGTTCCTATTGTTTCTCCTACCACAATTTTCTTTAAATTTTCTGGGTTATTAATGTCGAACACGATAATCGGTAAATGATTTTCTTGGCAAATCGTGAAAGCGGTCATATCCATAACGTTCAAGCGATTTTTGAGAACATCGGCAAAAGAAATCGTATCAAATTTTACAGCAGTTGCATCTTTTTCGGGGTCAGCCGTATAAACGCCATCTACACGCGTTCCTTTTAGCACCACATCTGCATCTATCTCAATTGCACGCAAACTTGCCGCAGTGTCCGTTGTAAAAAACGGATTTCCCGTTCCTCCTGCAAAAATCACCACTCTTCCTTTTTCTAAATGACGCAAAGCTTTGCGGCGCACATAGGGCTCGCATATTTTTGCCATTTCGATTGCAGATTGTAAGCGAACATCTTGCTTCAAGCGAATCAAAGCATCTTGCAAAGCCATTCCATTCATCACCGTAGCCAACATTCCCATATAATCGGCTTGCGCACGGTCAAAACCTTCTTTTTCGCCGCCCATTCCTCTGAAAATATTGCCACCACCAACAACTACCGCAATCTCCACGCCCATTTTCGCCACTTCTGCAATATGCCCTGCATAGCGCATCAACGTTTCCGTTTCAATGCCGTAATTTGCTTTGCCCATCAAGGCTTCGCCGCTTAACTTTAATAAAACTCTTTTGTATTTTGGTGTCATTGTTTTTGTTAATATTTTCTTTGACGAATGCTTTGTTCATCAATTACTGTAAATGTTTTATCAAAATTATATAAATCAGTTTCAAATAAGGTAATAAGATATTCTGCGGGAAAGATTGGAGAAAACTCTTTAAATCGTAAATATATCACTCCAGCACTAGGTTTAAAACCATATTTAAAAATTAACTCGCCATAATCTCTATCAAATGTAAGAATAAGTCTTTCTTCAGTAATCGCAATTTGCATGACCTCCTCATCAGTAATTCCTGAAAACTCCAAAAGAATAGATTTTACATCATAACCCTGATTTTTAAGTAATTTAATACTTGCCATCGGAAAGTTTTCATTAATCAGTAGTTTTTTCATTATCAGTTACGCGTTTCATTTACATATAGTAATCCATCATGCAATCCATCTAAAACGTAAAGAAAAACAGCTTGCAAATGAGCTTTGGTTAGGTTTGGGTAATTATCCAACAAATCTTGCTCTGCCCATCCTGAGGCTAAACGCTCTATTAGAAATTCAACCGAAAGACGAGTGCCTTTAATTGTCGGCTTACCTAATAAAATCTTTGGGTCGGAATGTATATATTCTTGCCAATTCATTTTATGAATATATATTAAGGATTAAAGAAAAAGCGTTTTCTTTCAAAAACGCTTTTTCCTTTTAAAAATATTATGCTCCTAATTCAAAACGGTGAAAGCCAACTACAGTTGCCGAAGCACCTAAATTTTCTTTGATATATTGAGCTATTGTTTTAGAACCATCTTTTACGAACTCTTGGTTCAACAAAGTGTTCTCTTTGTAGAATTTTTGCAGTTTACCTTGTGCAATTTTTTCCAACATTGTTTCAGGTTTTCCTTCTTGGCGAGCCAAATCCATTCCAATTTCAATTTCTTTTTGCACAATGTCAGTAGAAACGCCATCTTTGTCAATAGCGATAGGCTTCATTGCTGTAATTTGCATTGCCACATCGCGACCAGCAGCTGCTACATCACCTTCTGCACCTGAAAAAGCTACAACTACCCCTACACGCGCACCTGGGTGAATATAAGTTACTACACTGTCACCTGTAAGAAGTGCATATTCTCTTACATCAATTTTCTCTCCAATTTTACCAATGATGTCTGTCAAATGCTCGCTTACAGTTCTACCATCTCCCATTGCTAAGGCTTTCAAAGCTTCCAAATTAGCAGGACGATTAGCTTCTGCTAATGCCGCGATTTCATTGCCAAGTGTTTGAAAATCAGCATTACGCGCTACGAAGTCAGTTTCGCAGTTAATTTCGATGATGGCTGCCGCCGTATTATCAGCACTTGATTTTACAATGATAGAGCCTTCGTTTGCATCACGACCTACGCGGCTTTCTGCCACTTTTTGTCCTTTTTTGCGAAGAACTTCAATCGCTTTGTCAAAATCACCACCTGTTTCTACCAATGCTTTTTTACAATCCATCATGCCCGCACCGGTTTTGTGGCGTAATTCGTTTACTACTTTTGCAGAAATTTCCATTTTATTTTAAAAGAATTAAAGTATTTACGAATTTTATTGCATTTTTTCGTAAATTTACATTATCAAATAATTGATTTTCAATGACATTAGTCTTATTTGAAAATTTGCGCAAAATTACACCCTTTTTTTGGGATTTCAAAATGCTAATCACAGATTAATCGTATTTTTTCCTAAGTTTGACTTAAGCCTTTACCAAAAACACTTTATCAGCACCACCACTTTCGGCAAGTTCTACACTTACCTTTTCTGTCTTTATTGAATCCACAGTAATGCCAATGTAAGCCGCCTGAACAGGTAACTCGCGCTTGCGTTTTCTATCTACTAACACCATAAGTTCCACCGAAGAAGGTCGCCCATAAGCCAACATTGCGTCCATCGCTGCACGAATACTACGCCCCGTATAAAGCACATCATCTATCAAAATCACGCGCTTTCCTTCAATCAAAAAATCAATTTTGGTTTGATTTGCCTGTAAAGGTGTACCCTTTCTGCGAAAATCATCGCGGAAAAAAGTAGTATCTAACTCGCCATAAGGAATTTGGATTTCAGGCAAAAGCGTTTGTAAAATTTGGTTCATTCTGCGTGAAAAATACACGCCTCTTGGCTGCAAACCGATGATAACCGTTTGCTCGAAATTGCCATAGTTTTCTAATAATTGATGCGCCAAACGTAAGAGTGTAATGTTTAGTTTGCCCGCAGGAAATAAATCTATCATGGTGAATTATTGGTTAATTCTCTTAAACTATTGCAAAGTACTGATAGTTTAGAGATAAATGATAGAATAAAGGCAATTTATTTTGTTATGATTTCATAATGAACTAAAATAGAAGCAGTTGTGTTTTTTTGTATTTCCCTTATTTCTATTCCGCTGTTTATCATTTACCAAATTTTATATGAGAAAAATATACATAATAGTCGTATTATTAGGCTTGTTTTCGTGTGGCAAACCACAAGAAAGCACTTTTTTTGTTGCAGGAAATTGCCAAGAATGTAAAGCCGTCATCGAACAAGCTTTGACGGAAATGAGTGGCGTAAATTCAGCAACGTGGAAATTTGAAACAAGTACCGTTACGGTCAATTATTCGAGCAGTATGGCAGAAGATTCGCTGCAAAGTATGTTAGCCAAAAAAGGTTTCGACACGCCCTTTTTTGCAGGGAATTTGGAAGCAAAAGCGAAATTACCTGAATGTTGCCGCCAAGCAGTAAACCGTAAATTAGAAATGCGCGAACACCCTGCATTTCATTAATGGGTCGAAGAAACTTGTTTGAATAACTATTTTTCTTGAACCTACAAGCGCGGACGCTCCCGCAAAAATGAAATTCCCAAGCGTGGACACTTGGGAATTTCATTTTTGCAGGAAGGTTCTTAGTCTAATTTATTCAACAGATACATCGAGATTTTCAATATTTCCGTAATCTGCTTCTTTGTATGTCCTTTTTCTTTTAAGGCTTGGATTTTTTGGATAAGTTCAGCTTCTTTTTGAGGGCGAATTTCTACTTCATATAAAGTAGTGGCTTTTCGAATCAGTTTTTTCCAATAAGCTTCAACGCCCATAGCTTCTTCGATTTCTTCTTCGGGGGTTGTTTTCAAAAAAAGTTGTTGGGCAATGTGTAGTCGTTGGTCGTAGGTTTTGGCACGTTGAAATGCCTCATTTGCAGCCAAATACATGGCATCTTCTTGGATTTGCGTTTCCAAATGTTTCAGATTTTCTTCCAATTCTTCTTGGTAAAAATCTTCCTCAATTTCGGAAATTTCTTTTGCTGTATCAATAATGCGCAAAATTTCTTCCGCTTTAGGGCGAATGTCTTCTGCGGTTTCTTTGTAACGAAAACAAATGTCGTTGGCAAAGAAATACAACTGAAATACCATTACTTCATCTTCAAATGTGCCATATTCTTGAACTGCTTGCTCAAATTGTTTTTTGACATATTTGTCTTGAATTTGGTCGAAAAAAGGCAAAACTTCGTCAAATAATTCCATCGGAGCACACAAATGCTTTTCCAATATCACCAAATTTGCCTTGAGTTGAATTGCTACTTCCAAGAAATGCTCCCAATCATACACACCTTCGTGATTACCCACCCATTTAACTTGGGCTTGTTTTAAATCTTCCACATTGCCCATCACAAGCGTAATGCTTTGCTCTTTACAAAAAGCAATGATGTTTTGTATATGCTGATTAATTTCTCTGGTTTCGTCCATTTTTAAGGAATGTTATAATAATGGATAGTTAATAATTGAGAATGGAAAATGTGTCCCTCCCTAAAGTAGCTTGACCAAAAAGAGGAAGCTATTATAAAAAGGAAAGTAACAATTTAGAATTATTATTAACTATTCACTATCAACTACTTATTTGCTATTTCTACGCACAAATTCAAAAATTGCATATCCAATCACAGCAATAATTCCCAAAGAAATCAGCGTAGATGCTGCACTCCAAATGAATTTTACCGCAAGAATAAGCACAATCGGCAAGGCTATTTGCACGCCAATGGGTAGTTTTTTATACCCTGCCAAGAACATTCGAGATTTTGATGGTAACATTTTTAGTAAATATTAAAATGGTAAAAGGAATTTGTACGTAAAGGTAAGGAAAATTGTTTTAGACAGAAATATAATCCCTTTATTTGCCTTAAACATTTTTATAAATCTCTTTTACCCTCATTTTTAAACCTAACTGCGCAAAATGGATTTCGTCATCTTCCTTAGTATAACTTGTATATGCCCAAAAATGGTTAGCACGCTCGTATAATTTGACGGAAAAAGGTGTTTGTCCCACCAACATATAATAAAGGACTGTTGGAATCTGGGTATAAGCGTCTAGTTTTTCGTTCAAATCCTTGGTTTCTGTAGAAGGTGATAACACCTCTACAATCAAGGACGGATGCGCAATTCCTTTTGTATTATTCAAATCAGCTTTCTCACAAGTCAAAACCACATCAGGATAAAAGTAAATCGCATTTTTCTTCACCTCTAATCGCACATCACTCATATAAACACGACATTTGTCAGTAATTTGATTAGCGAGAGAAAGGACAATGTTGATTGCTATTGTGTTATGCGTGGTGGTAGTTCCTGCCATTGAATAAACATCGCCCAAATAATATTCAAACTTTTGGTCTTCCAGCCCATCAATTTCAAAATATTGCTCGGCTGTATAATCATAATAAGTAGGCTGTGCGAATCCCATAAATAAATTAGGTAAAAATGAAACATTACGAAACAAAGATAGGCAAATGTTGTTGATTTACAAAAGGCTAGTCGCTTATTTTTTGTAATTTTGGGCTTGCTCTTTCGTCTAATTTCGGTACTTAATTTACCTCATTTATGATTCGCATAACTTTATTTTTATTGTGTTCTCTCATTTCCTTTGTTACATTTGCCCAAGAAAAAAAGAAACTGAGCTTGGAGCAGTGCATTGAATATGCGCAAAATGCGAGTTTGCGAGTAAAACAAACGGAATTTGCGATTCGCCAAAATGAATTGCAGCAAACACAGGCACAACGCAATTGGCTACCTACGGCAAGCGGAAGTGTGCAGTATGGATTAAACTATGGTTTTTCTATCAATCCCGTTAATAATCAGGTAATTAGCACAGGCGTTTTTACAGGTTCTTATGGGGTAAATGGGGGAATGAACTTGTATGCAGGAGGGCAAATTTCTAATTCTATCATTCAATCCGAAATTAACTTGACTGCCAGCCGTTCCGATTGGATGCAGAGCAAAAATGATGTGGCGTTGAATGTTGCGCAGGCTTATTTGCAGGTATTGTTGGCAAAAGAATTGGTTGAAACGGCAAAATTACAACTTACTTCTACGCAAGAACAACTTGGAAGAACCGAAAAATTGATTCGTGCGGGAACTTTGGCAGAAGTAGCACGCTACGCCCTCGATGCACAATCAGCAACGGAACAAGTGGCAATTATCAACAGCGAAAATCAAGTAAAATCAGCAATGCTTTTGCTTCGCCAAACCATGAATTATCCAAATAAAGAAGAATTTGAAGTAGAAAAACCAGACTTAACCAGCTATTTTCCAACGGCTTATGAGCCATCTCCTTTGAAAATTTACGAAATTGCAGAGAATGAGCAATATAATGTGAGAGCCGCAGATTTGCGCATCAAAAGTGCGGAAATGTCGGTAACGCTTGCAAAGGCAACGCGTTTGCCTACGGTTTCGGCTTTTGGGCAGGTTAATACACGCCTTTCTTCGGCAGCCAAACGCGCTACGGGAGAAATTGCAGGGGAAACGAAACAGCCGATTTCTTTTCAATCCAATTTAGGGGCAATTGATGGGGTGATTGTGTCGCCTATTCCTGCATTTGAAAGTGTTCCTTTTTATTCTCAACTTCGCCAAAATTTAGGGGGAGGAATTGGGGTAAGCCTAAATGTGCCGATTTATAATCGTGGACAGATTTTGAACAACATACAAGCGGCACAACTAAGTGTAAAAAATGCAGAACTTTCGGCTGAAATCGTGCGCCAAAGTTTGTATCAAGCGATAGAACGAGCTTGTTTGGACATTGAAATTTCTTATACCTCTTACCTTTCTACGATAGAGCAGATGAAAGCACAACAACGCGCTTATGAAACCGCACAAAAGCAATTTAATTTAGGTACTTCTACTTTTTTGGATTTTACTTTAGCTAAAAACAATGTAAGTCGCACGCAAATTGACCAGCTTCGTGCCAAATACGATTATATTTTTAAACGCAAGATTTTGGATTTCTATGAAGGGAAAAAATTTGGGTTTTAAGTGAAGAAGTCTTTGCTATATTTTCTAATTTAGCAAAGACTTCTCATCATTCTACTTCGAAATACTCCTTAACTCTGCCATGCTACTCGCCATTACGGTTTGTGTTTTTTTCCACACATCAGGTAATTTCTGCAAGTTATCGTTATGCAAACACATTGCCTCCATTTTTAGGAGTAATTCTTTCGCTTCCGTCATCCCTAAAAAACCTGCCGAGCTTTTTAATTTATGCGCCAATTTCCCAAATTCAACATACATTCCTTTTTGGAGTTTTTCCTCCATTTCTGTTAAAACAGGAGGGGTTGTATCTAAGAATTTTTGTACGGTCAATTGAATAATCATTTCATCGTCGCCTAAAACTTCATGTAAATAGCTCAAATCAATATAAGTATATGCTGCCATGATGAATAAGATAAAGAGAATCTGTGAGTGTTAATAAAAAGGCAAATATACGCATTATTTAGGGAAATAGTGGTGTTTTTTCCTCACTTTTTTGAAGTATTTCCCATTTTGCACCCCTTAATGTTACTTTAATACAAAACCTTGCAAGCCGTTTTCACAACTTGCAAGGTTAAAAATATGAAAATCAAAAAATTATCCCAATTTGTTTACAAGAACAGTCAACCCACTTTTTAGGTTTGCTGCTTTATTTTTATGGATAATGTTGTGTTTTGCCACTTTGTCGATCATACTTACTACTTTCGGAAGCATTTCTTGAGCTGCCGTTTTATTGGTAGTGTGACGCAATTTTTTAATTGCAGAACGCATAGATACATGCTTGTAGCGGTTTCTCAATCTTCTTACCGCAGATTTTCTGATACGTTTTAATGCAGACTTATGATGTGCCATTTTATTGATAATTATGGATTTATACGTTTTACGAGAGATTTTATCTCCCTTTTTAAATGAGCGTGCAAATGTAGAAATAATTTATCAAATGGCAAAACCTTTTTCTACTTTTTTTGTGGAAAGTGGTAATAATACCGATTTCTTCGCCATTGAAAGAAACTCCTTCTTTCATTTTACCCAAAATGATTCCTTGATGTTTTCTTATTCCTTCTCAACTTGGATTTGCGCTACATTCCCCTTATCTTTGCCTAATAAAACAAAGCGAAAACGTCCTATAACTTATCACCAATTTAGGCTAACATAATTTATGAAAAAAAAGTTATTTTTTACATTGTTCTCATGTATTTCTACGCTGTTTGCGCAAGATACTTTTTCGATTGTGGCGGCAGATTCGGCTACGCAAGAGGTAGGCAGTGCGGGTGCTTCTTGTGTTGATTTAGTACCTTTTGTTTACCCTGCCGATTTTTTGGGCGATTTGATTCCCATGAAAGGCGCGATTAATACACAGGCTGCGTATTTGGGTACAAATCAAGCGAATGCGCGTGCAAGAATGAACGCAGGTGACACACCTCAACAAATTATTGATTGGCTCGTAAGCAATGATGCACAAGGCAACCCCTTGCCGCGTCAATATGGGGTTGTAGGTTTTGTGAACGGGACGGTTGAGGCGGTGGGCTACACAGGTTCGGGCTGTATGGACGTAAAATACCATAAAACGGGTAAAGTGAATGGCATTGCGTATTCGATTCAAGGCAATATTTTGTTAGGGCAGCAAATTATTGATTCGATGGAGGCGCGTTTTTTGGCACAAAATGGCGATTTGCGCTGTAAATTAATGGCGGCATTGCAAGGGGCAAACGTTGTGGGCGCAGATACAAGATGTGCGCAATATGGCACTTCGGCTTTGTTTGCTTTTGTGAAAGTTTCTAAACCTACGGATAACTACACGCAACCTTATTTCAAGTTGGGAGTAAAAGCCTCAGCATCAGCGCCTTTCGAGCCGATTGATTCGTTACAAACCTTGTTTAATGCGCAATATAATTGTGCTACCTCCAGCATGAGCGAGCATATTTTACCAGATATGAGCTTTGCTATTTTCCCCAATCCTGCCCAAGATGCCTGCAAAATTGTATGGAATGGCTCGAAAAATGAAAAAATAGAAGGCGTGATTTACAATGGATTAGGGCAAAAAATGCATAGTTTTTCTTTTTCAAAAGAAACTACCTTGAACATTCAAGACTGGCAAACAGGTTTATATTGGGTAGAAATTTCAGATGGTAAGCGAAGTGCAAGGCAAAAGTTAATGAAGCGGTAAGTTGTTTATTGCTTTTTAACATTGAGAAGAATCTACACAACTACCATTCTGAAATAGGAGTTGTGTAGATTCTTTTGAATTAAGTGAGTATATAAAATTTCAGTTTTCAGTTTTTCACAATTTAAATATACCTTAAAAAGCAATGGGTTTCAATTATGATATATTCCCCTAAATCTCCCAATCTATCCCCTCATATATGTCCTCAACCTTTATCATCACTCCTATTTTTTCTAACGTAATTACCTCATTTGCAGCATGATACAACAAAACGCCCCAACCAATATCCGTTCTTACATACAAAATAATCGAAATTTTATACTGTGAAACCACCATATAATATTCTAAAGTCGGGATTGCCAAATAATGTTGCAGTTTTTCATTCAAATCCTTTTCCATCGTAGAACCCGACAAGACCTTAATCAGCAAAGTAGGCTCAGAAACCGATTTCCCATCTTTCAAATCCTTTTCACTGCACGTTACCACAACATCGGGATAATAATAAATATTGCCCTCTGCGAGTTTTACGCGTGTATCACTCATAAGTGTTCTACACTTTTTACCTTTTAACTGTGTTCGCAAGCTAAAACTAAGATTTAGACAAGCAGTTACATGATTCATAGAAGCTCCCGCCATAGCGAAAACCTCGCCATAGACGTATTCGCTACGAAATTCGTTTTTTTCCTCCATTTGCAAATATTCTTCAGGAGTCACTTGTTGATAAACAGAAAGTTTGTGTTCGCCCATATTGATAGTGATATGATGTAACAAAGATACGAGTTTTTTTGGAATATTGTTTATGCTCAACTAATCCAAATAGTTTCTTATTAACAATTGATTTACTCCTAATGAATATGAACTTTCTTATTCACTCATAAATTCCCTTCCTTTCTTGGTTTTGTTTGCGTTCTTTTGAAAGAAAATGTATTTTTGCTCTTTGTTCTAGTACAATGTCCATTTCAAATCTTTTTGATAATGCAAAGCTATATATAATTATCTACAAAAGCAAGTCATGGTTTATATTTTCTCAAAAAACAATTTCTCATCAAGCCAAAAAATCAATAATGCCTGAAAATCAATTAATTATAGAAAGAATTTTACAATTCATCAAATTCAAGAACCTCTCTATTCGGAAGTTTGAAGCGCAGTTAGGCTTCTCAAACGGCATATTTTCCACAGCAAAAAAACAAAACAGCGCATTGGGCGTAGATAAAATCCTAACAATCACTCAACATTACCCTGAATTATCTATAGAGTGGTTGCTTACAGGCGAAGGAGAAATGCTTAAAATATCAGCCCTTAACTCGGTTGAATCTCAAGTAGAAGGGGAAAAAGAAATTGCGTATTTGAAGCAGTTGTTAGCGGAGAAGGAGAGGTTGATACAGGTGTTATTGAAACAAGAAGAATAAAAAGAGACTGTCCAAAATAAGAATTTCGGGCTTCGATACATTCGCCTTTTCAGCTAGAATATCCTCAATGAGTTGAGTATTATCACTCCCCATTCTCCACCTTCCTCAAAAATATCTCCGATTTTTCTTCATGGGTTTCGTAATTGAGGTAGCCTGTGAGTAAAATTTGGTTGTCGCTTGTGATGGCAAGCCCGCCAAGTTCGAGGGTGCCTGTGCCGCAAATCGTTTTTTCCCATAGCATTTCGCCTTGTGGATTGAGTTTTGCGAGGTAAATTTCTTGTTCGCCTTTATAATTGTTGTATTCATGAGTGGCTGCAAGGATAATATTTCCCTTTTTATCCTTTTCAATTAAGGCAGAGTTAACGTCATTTTCGGTTTTTACAAAGGTTTTCGTCCATTGTTTATTTCCTTGATTATCAACCTTTAATAAAAAAGCATGGTATTTTGTTTCTTTGTTATAAACAGCACCTGCAAGCGCGTAACCGCCATCATCTAAAGCAATTACCGACCTCGGATACATTTTTTCGCCAAGCGTGTAAATTTTCTCCCACACAAGCTCCCCTGCTTTGTTTAATTTCACACATTGCGCCATATCATTCGCTTCACAAACTACTACAAAACCACTATCTTGGCACGTTGCCATGTCCCAAGGCTCTGCGGGTTGTGTTAAGGTGTATTCTTTTTCCCAAAGATTATTTCCCTGTTTATCCATTTTCCCCACCCACAAATTTCGATTGGGATAGCTGACCCACCTATATC
>JBJXHA010000510.1:0-2677 GCA_046160275.1 Bacteroidia bacterium
CTTTCAAAGCCCGCAACGTCACATACACAAACGTTGGGCGCAAGCCGTGGACTTCCAAAAACGTGACGACCGAGTTTTAAAAATTCGGCTTCAAATGACGGACGATTGAATGCAAAAAATAGCTTCGAGACTATTTTATCAACGCACGACTTTGTATTGTTTCAATTTGACTTTTCTGTACGTGGACTAATTTTCGCCTCGTAGACAATTTAGCGACTGATAAAATAATTCCAAAAACATTGTGTAGTTATATGGCTACAATTATATTTGTAGTCAAATAGCTTCATAATGAACCTAAGACGTGACGTTTTTCAAGCAATTGCGGACCCTTCAAGACGGGCAATACTTCTGTTAGTTGCCACACAGTCAATGACAGCAGGTGCAATTGCATCAAACTTTGATACGGCAAGACCGACAGTATCAAAGCATTTACAAATTCTTACTGAATGTGAGTTGCTAATACAAAAGCAAACCGGTAGGGAAATCTATTATCACATAAACGCAAAACAAATGAAAGACGTGGCTGACTTTATTGAACCGTTCCGCAAAATGTGGGACGACAGATTTAACAAGTTAGAAACAGTAATGAAAAAGTATAAAAGCAAATAGAATGGAACAAAAAACAAAAGTAAATGCCGAAGACGGTAAACAAGAAATCGTAATATCCAGAGAATTTGATTTGCCTTTAGAATTGCTTTTTAAAGCATACGAAGAACCCGAACTATTTGAGCAATGGATGGAAACAAAAGTATTGAAACTTGAAAACAAGAAACATGGTTCTTATGCTTTTGAAACATCACGAAACGGAAACGTTGTTTTTCGGGCAAACGGAACAATACACGAATTTATTCCTAACCAAAAAATTACCCGAACCTTTGAAATGGAAAACACACCGTTTCCCGTTCAACTTGAATTCTTGGAGTTCGAAAAATTGACAGATAAGACAAGCAAACTCAAAATGCAAATTGTTTTTAAGTCTATTGAGTTCAGAAATCAATTAATGAAGTTACCATTTGCAAAAGGTATCAATATGGCACACAACAAACTTCAAGAAATCGGAGATAAATTAAAATAACAAATTATGACAAAGCGAAAAAAAATTATCTATTGGGTAGCGACAATATTCCTTTCATTTGGAATGCTGGCAGGTGGCATACAACAAATGCTACAAATTGGTGGGTATAATGAAATTGTAACTGGACTTGGTTATCCGTTGTATCTTCTAAGCATTATCGGAACTTGGAAAATATTAGGAGTAATTGTTATTCTCATTCCGAAATACAAATTAGTAAAGGAATGGGCTTATGCAGGATTTTTCTTTGTAATGACTGGTGCATCAATTTCACATTTTACTGTTGGACAATCATTTGTTGAAGCAATGCCATCACTGATTTTATTGGTTACCATCGTTGTATCGTGGTATTTTAGACCAGCCGACAGAAAGTTGAACTCCGAAAACGCTTAATTATGAAAAATCCGAAAATAGATTGGTTTTTCAATAAAAAGGGGAAATGGCAAGAAGCTTATCAAGAGCTAAGAGAGTTAGTGCTTGATAGCGAATTAAGTGAAGAAGTAAAATGGGGTTGCCCTTGTTACACAATTCAAAAAAGCAACATCGTTTTAATTCACGGTTTCAAAGATTATTGTGCATTATTGTTTATGCAAGGTGCTTTACTAAAAGACCCAAAGAAAATTTTAGTGCAACAAACAAAAAATGTGCAGTCGGCAAGACAAATTCGTTTTTCAGACATTGACGAAATTTTAAAGAACAAATCTACCATTAAGGCATATATCAAGGAAGCCGTTAAGAATGACAAAGCAGGTTTGAAAGTTGAAATGAAAAAAACAACTGAATTTGAGATGCCAACGGAGTTTCAATCCGCATTAAAAGAAATGCCCACACTAAAAACCGCTTTTTACAGCTTAACGCCAGGCAGACAAAGAAGCTACCTTTTACATTTTTCTTCTGCCAAACAAAGCAAAACAAGAATGGAACGAGTTGAAAAATACATACCAAAAATTCTTGATAACAAAGGACTGGATGACTGAAAAAAGCCCAGATAGAGCGAACGGTGGACAAAACGGCCAGCGCCCAACAAAATGTTTGCGCAATGGTGGGGTGACGTGTTAGTTCAAAGTGTTATCTTCGTTCAACGTTTGGTGTCGGGGACAAGACGCGGCTTCGAAAGCCCACCACTGCGCAAACACAAACGTTGTAAGAACATGCGGCCGTGCACCGCGGAAAAGGCGCAGGTAAAAGGAATGAAAAATTATTGAGTTGAACTTTAAGGTAACTTCGAGCAACTCTCATCACTCCGCATTGAGTAAATAAGCTCGCACTTTGTCACTAAGCGTAAAGACAGGATTTGAGATAATAAAAATTACAAATCAACTCATCACCCGCGGACGGGACGCATAAACAGGCCGCACGATTCTACAACAAAATGTATATGACATTGCGGGGTGAATTGAAAATTCGTAGTTTAGGTTTCAAACAATGTTTCGTTACGTGGAAAGATTACTCTTTCAAAAGCCCGCAACGTCACATACACCAACGTTGTAAGAACATGCGGCCGTGCACCGCGGAAAAGGCGCAGGTAAAAGGAATGAAAAATTATTGAGTTGAACTTTAAGGTAACTTCGAGCAACTCTCATCACTCCGCATTGAGTAAATAAG
>JBJXHA010000511.1:0-3026 GCA_046160275.1 Bacteroidia bacterium
ACTTACGGCATATTAATAATATAAATTAAATATTAACGAGTACTAAATAAATGATAATTTATGTTAATATTGCACTGTTGAGACAGCCACATCATTCACGCGCTTTACGAAATAAAAAAATAGTGAAAATAACCCAAGTAGTACTGAAAAACTTCCGGGCTTATCGCCAAGAAACAGTAATAACTTTCGAAGACCTTACTGTTTTGATAGGGAAAAATGACATTGGAAAGTCAACAGTTCTTGAAGCACTAGATATATTTTTTGGCAACAGAAGCCTCGATTTTGGGGATAAGAATATATCGGCAGTTGAAAATGAAAACATTGTCATTGGAGTATCTTTTAAAGATTTTCCAGAGACAATAGTTATTGACGAAACAGTGCCAACTTCGTTAGAGAATGAATATTTGCTCAACGAGGTAGGGCACCTCGAAATACACAAAGAGTATAAATTTGGTTCAAGAGTAACAAATCAAACCTACTTAATCTCAAATCACCCAACTAATGAAAAATTAGCAGACTTGTTGACGCTAAAAATTACTGACCTTAAAAAAAGAGCAGCAGAATTAGAAATTGATAAAACGCTTTACGACGGTCGCAAAAGTTCAGAGATTCGAGAACAAATACGCTCTACTTTTCATGAAAAGACCTTCGAGGTTCGACAGATTAAGATAGATGAGGAAGGCTTAAAAAATATTTGGGAGAAATTGAACTCAATTTTGCCAATATTCGCTTTGTTTCAGTCAGATAGACCTAATAGTGATAAAGATAGCGAAATTCAAGACCCTATGAAAATCGCTACAAGAGAAGTTTTGAAGGAACTCGAACCTCAACTTGCTGAAATTAAAGAGAAAATCGAAAAACGAATTGAGGAAATAGCCCAATTAACCGTAGGAAAAGTTGCGGAGATGAACAGGGAAATCGCTACCAATCTCAAACCATTCTTCCCCAAAGAAATAAAATGGGATACTCTTTTTAGCCCAACTTTGACAAGTGACGGGGTTCCACTTGCCAAAAGAGGAAGCGGAGTTAGACGTTTGGTTCTCATCAATTTTTTTCGTGCCGAAGCAGAACGAAAAATGAAAGGTAAAAACGCAACGAGTGTGATTTATGCAATTGAAGAACCCGAAACTTCACAGCACCCAAATTGGCAAAAAGAACTAATAAAAGCGTTATTATCTTTGTCAAATACGCCAAATACACAAGTAATAATGACAACGCACAGCCCAGAATTAGCAAGGTTAATTCCAGTTGATGGTTTGAGGTATATTCGCTTTAATGAGCAACCAAGCATAGAATTTGGAACCGAAGAAAATTTAGTTGATATAGTAAAGTCCCTTGGGGTACTGCCAAATATTACGGAAAACAAAAGCGAACTGAAATTAATTGTGTGTGTTGAGGGTCCGTCAGATGTAAATATTTTTTCTCATTTTTTCTCACTTTGTGGTTTCGACATAGAAAATGATTTGAGAGTAATAATTATTCCATTGGGTGGTGCGACACTTGACCAATGGGTAAATAGACAGTATCTAAAAAAATTGAATTTGCCAGAATACCATATTTACGATAACGATGTTGCGAAGTATCAAGTCAACGTAGATACTGTAAATTCAAGAGGTGATAACTCATTAGCAAGATTGACGCAGCACTTTGAAATAGAAAACTATATACATCCAAAGTGCATAAAAATATTATACAATTTGGATGTTGATGTGTTTGATACAACCTTGCCAGATTGGAAGACACAATGGAAGGCAATTGATGTACCATCCACTATTTCACCTGTTTTAAGACACCTAAAAAATAATGGGTATTCGCATATCAAAGGTGAGAGTGCCAGCACTTTGAAATCTCGGCTTGGCAATACTGGATTTTCGCACATGACAAAAGCTGAATTGGAAGAGTTAGAAGTTTTAGCCGAAATAGAACTGTGGCTTTCTGAAATTCAAAGCAGGATTTAAATGAATTTAAAAATCGCAATCGCAGAACAATGCACTCAACGCCAACGCAGGAGGCGGTATGCGTAGATGCAGCCGTTAGCGGCAAGAAAAGAATGAAAAATATAAAAGTTAATAAAATTCGAACAGCCTATTTAATTCTACTTGCATTATTTTTTTGGGCAACAAGTTTTCAAGTACAGGATTTGAAGAAAGTGCCTTTTTGGGTATTTACTTTATCTCTATTGCTTTTCTTATTTTTTGGATAACCACTTTATCCCTTGTTCGACTTTATAAGATAGCGCCTGTTGAGTGGCTAAATCCAGTACAATGGCTCTTACAAGTTTTTATTGCTTCTATCAAAACATGATTGTAAAGATATAAAAATGGCAGCTGTAACAGGTCGCCATTTTTTATTGTTATTTTTTGTGGCTACTTAATTGTTGTATCGTTTCGTCAAAATCAGAAATGTAGTTTTTATCTTGAATAACCCGAAATTTTTCGTATTCAGCCTCCGCTTTTAACTTAGCTTCTAATTGCGATACTTTACCTTTATGTGTGAGGATTGGATAATTGGAAAGTTGCAAGAAAGCATCTAAAAACTTAGCCCAATCTGCCATGTAGAGTATTTGTTGTCTTTTGGCATTGTTTTCAGCCAAATCCAAATACGCCGAAACGATGCGATTCAGTTCTTGTATATGCGTTTCGTTAAGATAGTTTTTCGCTACGGTTACATCTGATTTCAAAATTTTTCCATTAGGTGCATTTTTCCATGTTTGCAGACCCATATAAAGTTTTGAGGCATCTGCTTCTGTGTAGATGGTTTCGGCGGCTGTTTTTCCTGCAATAGCCCAGTGAAGTTTATTTTGTACTGTTGTGAAAAAGTTTTTAGTTGTTTCGGCCTGTTTATCATAGTCGGCAGCAAGTGCATAGAGGTCAGTTATTTTTTGATAAAACCTCCTTTCGCTTGCTCTTATTTCTCTGATACGCTCTAAGAGCTCGTCAAAATAATCTTTTCCAAAAGTGGATTTTGCTTGTTTTAGGCGCTCATCATCTAAAGCAAAACCCTTATTGATAAATGATTTTAATACC
>JBJXHA010000512.1:0-3534 GCA_046160275.1 Bacteroidia bacterium
TCGCCTAATTCAGTTACAGTATTTAGCCCTTTTTCGGCTGCCGCCTCGATGATAGAACGCTCTGCAATTTCCCATTGCTCATCAGAACCAAAATATTTTTCGGCTTTATTGGGGTCACGAAGAGAAATTTGTGCAGTATAATCTTTAAAATCCAAGACTCTAAAAATATATAACACAATGTCAATCACCTTCTTAAATTCTTCTTTCACCTGCTCTGGGCTACAGAAAATATGCGCATCATCTTGGGTAAAACCACGAACACGCGTTAAACCATGTAACTCGCCACTTTGCTCATAACGATATACTGTTCCAAATTCCGCCAAACGCAAAGGTAACTCCTTATAAGAGCGTGGTTTTGAAGCAAATATCTCGCAGTGATGCGGGCAGTTCATCGGTTTTAACATAAACAACTCATCTTCTTGCGGGGTATGAATCGGCTGAAATGAATCCTTGCCATATTTTTCCCAGTGTCCCGAAGTTTCATAGAGTTTTTTATTACCAATATGCGGTGTAGTTACTTGTTGATAACCATACGCCTCTTGCACTTTTTTCAAAAAGTCCACCAACGTTTCGCGCAAACGAGTTCCTTTTGGCAACCAAAGCGGCAAACCCATGCCCACTCTTTCCGAGAAAGTAAAGAGTTCTAGCTCTTTTCCTAAGCGGCGATGGTCACGCTTCATTGCTTCCTCAATCGCTTTTACATACTCGTCAAGGTCTTTTTGCTTTGGAAAAGAAATACCATAAATACGGGTAAGCATCTTATTTTGGTCATCGCCACGCCAATAAGCTCCCGAAATTTTGGTAATTTTCATTGCCTTAATCACATTTGAATTAGGAATGTGAGGGCCACGACACAAATCCACAAAATTTCCTGAATAATAGAAGGTAATGCTGCCATCTTCTAAGGCTTCAATCAATTCCGTTTTGTAAGGATTATTTTGATAAGTTGCCAATGCTTCGGCTTTAGAAACTTCTTTTCTTACAAAAGTTTCGCCCGATTTTGCAAGCTCCAAAAATTTCTTTTCAATTTTTTCAAAATCCGTTTGCGTGAAAGTGATGCCCCCAAAATCCACATCATAATAAAAGCCGCCACTTTCAATCGGAGGACCAATTGTCAGCAAGGCATCGGGGTAGAAGTGCAAAATTGCCTCTGCCATAATGTGCGCAGACGAATGCCACATTACGTTTTTGCCCGCTTCATCGTTCCACGTCAAAATTTTGATAGCACCGTCCGTTTCAATCGGGCGGTTCAGTTCGATGGTTTCCCCATTAAGTTGAATGGCAAGAGCCACTCGCGCAAGTCCTTCACTAATGCTACTTGCGATTTGAAAGCCCGTAGTGCCTTTGTCATAGACGCGCACCGAGCCATCAGGTAAAGAAATTGAAATTTGTGACATAAAAAATAATGTTTTTTACCTCCCTACGAGCGGAGGTAATACAAAGGTAGGAAATTTTTGGGAAATGGGAAAAATTTTGGGGAGATTTAGAACAAAGAGCAACTCATTTGTTGTTGTTTTCGTAGAAAGAGGCGCGAAAGAAGTTGTTGTGAATGACAAAGTCTTTTGTTGATAAAAACTATTATATAATTGTAATTTTTTTATTTTATGAGAAATGAAATTAGATATTTGTTAGACGCGTACGTTTCAACATTTGGTAACTATTGGCTAATGTATATTAAGGGTTTAAAAGATAAAGAAAAAGGTAATAACCTCAAAAAAGAAGGTGATAATTGGTGGCAGAGTGAGTTGTCTAGGTTTAAAAATAAAAATAAAAATAAAAACATAATGAAAGAGTATAGAGATCAGCTTGAATAAAACGCGGAAGTGCATAATGCCCACGCCCTTGTTTGTGTCCTCACAAACAAGGGCGTAACCGTTTATTAGGACACAAACGGCGGCATTTTTAGCATCGTGGAAAAGATTCATAAACAGAATGACGACCTCAAAATAGATGCTAATGCGTTTGCCCTATTAATCATAGGGTTTTCATTTATCAAATAACCTATCCATCGTAATTTCACAGTCGACTTCTTCTAAATAATACTTATTTTTCAAAGCAGGATAGGTAGTGATTAAGGTAGTAAAAGCCGCCTTTTTGGTATGCGTAACTTGTTTGAAAATCGTTTTTCGTAGCCTTAATTGTGCTGCATACGCTTTTGTTAACGCGAAGTTTTCTTTTGTAAATTTGGCTTCGCAGAGATGAATAATTTGGTCGGCGCGGTCTATTACTAGGTCTATTTGTGTGCCAGGCAGCGTGTCGTTTCCTTTAAATTTCCATGAACTATGCTGCGTATAAACGCCACTAATCCCCAATGCTGCCTTGATTTGTGGAATGTGCATCATGCAAATATTTTCAAAAGCGTAACCACTCCATGCGGTATAGGAGCTTTGTTGGGATAATTGCTCCCAAATTTTACTGCCTGCACCTTTATTTTGTTGAATAAATTTGAGGTAAAATAAGGAATATAAATCCGTCAATTTATAAGTTGTATCCTTCTTTTTATTCAAAAAAGGTTGAAATGTGCTAGTAAAATCACATTCTACGAGTTCTTCTAAGGTGTTAGACAAAACTGCTTCATTGATTTTGGTAGCAGTTGCGATTTCTGTTCTTGACATTCCTTGCGGGTGCTTTGCCAATGCTTCAATGATAGCAATATGATTTTCGGCATTCTTAAAAAGCGCGTGATATAATTGGTTATATTCCTCATATAAAAGTCCTTGTGGTGAAAAACAAATTTCATCAATCAACTGGGTCGCGCTTTTTCCTCTTTCTAGTTCTTTCAAATAAAACGGAATCCCTCCCATTACCATATATAATTCTAGGATTTGATATTGAGGAAGATTTATGCCTATATGTTGAAGAAATAAAGCAGTTTCGTATAAGTTAAAAGGCATTAACTTCATGCGATGTGTAATTCTATTGTATAATCCCCCTCTAGCATTTATCAAATTTTTTCTTATCCATGAAGATGCCGAGCCACAGGCAATCAACAAGATATTATCCATTTTGGAAATATGCTGATTCCAAAAAAATTCTAATGCTGGAATAAAATCCGATTTAGGGGTGTCGAGCCAAGGCATCTCATCTAAAAAAACCACATATTTTGAAGGTATTTGCGGCAACCCCCTTAAATAGTCGGCTAAATAATCAAAGGCTTCATACCATGATTGCGGACTTTTCGTTTCCTTTTTCTTTTCGGTTCGATACAAATATTCGGCAAAAAAATGCTGCAATTGCTGCGCCTTCGCGCCTTCTTTTGTTCCAGAGAGGTCGAACACAAGATAACTTTTAACATATTGCCGAATTAAAAAGGTTTTTCCAACCCGCCTTCTCCCATAAAGAGCCAAAAATTCTGATTGCGGAGATTGCAGGATTTTATCCAGTTTTGCCTTTTCCTGTTCTCTGCCAATAATCGTAAGTGCCATAAATAATTGCGATAAATGAAGAAATCGGTACAAATATAGGAGATTTCTTTATTTATTGGTTGTTTTTAATGTTCTTCGTTCATTCAATTGAAAAAAAACGCGAAGTTTG
>JBJXHA010000513.1:0-19110 GCA_046160275.1 Bacteroidia bacterium
CCAAAGAAACAAATGAACGTAAAACAAGTACTTTGTTCATGCCTAATGCTTCAATTGCGCAAGATAACATAGTAATTCCTGACAAATCGCCTGCTTTTGTGGTGCAATATGCGAAAGGAAAACAAAAAAACGAACTCACAATAAAAAATGTGATAGAAAATCAGCGCATTACTATTTTCAATGAAGATGATAATGAAGCCTATTTCTACGGAAAAGTAATTGCTCCAAACAAAGAAGGAACAACCTTTATTTATGGGAAAGGAATATGGCAAAAAGAAGGAATAAGTGAAACAGAAACAGTTTCGACAACTGCCTTAACCGAGAAAAGTACTGCTGTTACGCTTACACCTACGACAACCGTTATCATGGGAGAAAATAGCAAAGCAACAGGAAATTCAGCGATTGCAATGGGAGAAAATAATGTTGCCAAAGGAGATGCGGCAATTTCAATAGGGGCATTTAATACGGCAAATCAAGCAGGAGCAATTGCAATGGGCTTTAATGCTTTTGCAGGTGGCGATTACGCGATTTCTTTAGGACAAAATAATAAAGCAATGGGAAATTCCGCTTTTGCTACGGGGTATAAAACCCAAGCAACGGGAGATTATGCTGCTTCTTTTGGAAAAAATACCCTAGCAAAAGGAGATGCTTCTTTAGCGATAGGTGCTTTTAATGAAGCAAATGGAAATTATGCGACTACAATGGGAGAAGGAAATATAGCCAACGGCAATTTTAGTATGGCTATGGGAAATAAAAACAACGCAGAAGAACCTTATAGTATCACAGTAGGAAAAGAAAATAAAGCAAAAGCTAATGCTGCGATTGCTATCGGAAATGGAACCATTACAACGGCTTTTCAAGAAATAGCAATGGGAAGTTACAATACTTTTACGCCACAAGCAAATGCTACCACTTGGCAAGCAAATGATAGGTTATTTGTTATCGGAAATGGAACGAGTGAAACTACGCGTGCAGATGCTTTTATTGTGCTAAAAAATGGAAATGCCACTTTTACGCATAACCTTACTGTAAACGGAACACTTTCTCACCTTTCTGATATTCGCTTTAAAAAGAACGTAGTGGCACTTGAAATGCAAGGAATTTCTCACCTCCAAAAAGTTTCTCAACTTAAAGGCTACACTTATCATTGGAAAGCAGACGAATTTCCTGACAAATATTTCGCGCCTCAAACGCAAATCGGTATGATGGCACAAGAGGTGGAAGTGGTTTATCCTGAAGTAGTTACAATTAATGAAATGGGTGAAAAAGGAATAGATTATGCCAAACTAACCCCTATTTTATTAGAAGCAATCAAAGAATTAGCAAAAGAAAATCAGGAATTAACAAAGCGAGTCGAACAATTAGAGCAAAAAAACAATTCTAAATAAAAGCGATTCCTTTTACGTTATTTAGGCAATAAGTTCTAAAAATTACTGTATTTTTGCCTACGATTTTTAGGTTAATAATTCATCTATTACATTACATATATAATTTTTCAAATTAATGAAATTATTTCTGCGAAACAGTCTTATTGTACTTGCTGCTTGTTCTTCTTTCCTTACTTATGCGCAAAACATTGGTATTGGTACAATATCTCCTGAAACGAAATTATCGGTAAATGGAGGTATCTCGCTTATGCCAAACACGGGTGCAGCTGCGGCACTTATTACGATTCCTGACAATGTGTCTGTATTTAGGGTGAGCAATGTAGCTGGCACACAGGCAAATGCTTTGACATTGGTAAGCCCAAAAGAGGGGCAATATTTAACCATTTATAATGAAGATAATAATGCTGCCTCTTTTTCAGGTACAACTATTTCGTCAACGATTGGGGTCGCAACTTTTGTTTATATCAATGGAGGTTGGAGAACGATTGCAAATAGCCCAGGCTTCAATGGCGGTACTTTGGACTATGCCTATGATTATGGCGGTGCTGGGCTTGGACGCACAATTACTGCCGATGCGGGAGCTGTGTTAATACAAGGGATTGATGGTTTGCAAAGTACAGGGACTTTAGGAAGCGGTGCTGCACTTGCCCTAAGTGGAGCGGGTACAAGAATGTTTTGGTATCCTAAAAAAGCCGCTTTTAGAGCAGGTTTTGTAGATGGAACGCAATGGAATGATGCAAATATTGGGGACCAATCCATTGCAATGGGAGAAAAAACGATTGCTTCGGGTACAAGTTCTTTTGCCGTAGGTAGAGGTAGCACAGCATCAGGGGCGGTTTCCACCGCAGCAGGGGCTTTTGCTACTGCTTCCAATGTCGGTGCGATTTCCATGGGATTATTTACTACTTCTTCGGGAAATGCTTCTATGGCTGTGGGGGTTTCTACTGTCGCATCAGGAAATACCTCTTTAGCAATGGGACAAGGTTCAGTTGCATCGGGTAGTGTATCTATCGCAATGGGTTCTTACTCAACTGCTTCGGGTACAAGTTCGGTAGCAATGGGGGATAGTGTTGTCTCATCTTCTTTTGCCGAAACAGTTGTGGGTAGATATAACACAATATACTCGCCTATTTCTGCCACAAACTGGAGTACAAACGATAGAATTTTTACCGTAGGAAATGGTACAACAAACGCGCTACGTTCTAACGCAATGGTTGTGTTAAAAAATGGAAATATAGGGATAGGGGCTTCCGCTCCTAGCGCGCCAACGATGGGTTTACACCAAGTTAATAACAATGGTATCTTGGCTGAAGGTACTTTTGGTGCAGGGAATGTGGTGAGCGCAACAGCCGCAGGAACTCGAATGGTGTGGTATCCTCGTAAAGCTGCGTTTCGTGCAGGAAGGGTAACTGCTTTACAATGGGAAGATGTTTCCATTGGGAATTATTCTTTTGCGGGTGGCTTGAACAATACGGCAAGTGGAGCGACTTCTTTTGCAGTAGGCAACACCAATACTGCATCAGGAGCATCTTCGGCGGCATTAAATAACAATAATGCAGCAAGTGGCATCAATAGTTTTGCTATCGGCTTCAATACAGACGCTACTGGAGATAATTCATTTTCGGCAGGAGAGGGAACACTCGCATCGGGAAATCATGCAAATGCATGGAACTACTTTACCGAAGCATCAGGTTTTTATAGCAATGCTTTGGGTTACTTTACCGAAGCATCAGGAGATACTTCGCTTGCTACGGGTTATAATAGTGTAGCAAGTGGTAATACTGCTACGGCAATGGGCTATATTACGACTGCAAGTGGAAATAACTCAACAGCAATGGGTTTTAACAGCACAGCCGCAGGAAGTGCTTCAACCGCATTGGGTAATTTTACTCTTGCTTCAGGAGATAATTCTTTGGCAACGGGCTTGGGAACAACTACTACAGGGGCTTCTTCGTTTGCAACGGGTTTTAATACAGCAGCATCAGGTACAAATTCTTTTGTAACAGGCGAAAATACAACTGCAGCCTCTTATGCAGAAACGGTTGTCGGAGCATTTAATACTACTTACACACCCGCTTCTAGTATTGCTTGGGACGTGACAGACCGAGCGTTTACCGTGGGGAATGGGACTAGCTCTATTGCGCGTTCTGATGCAATGGTGATTCTCAAAAATGGAAAGGTAGGAATTGGCACGTCTGCTCCAGTGTGGAACTTAGATGTAAGAGGTGCGACAACGGATAGTGATGGAATCATTCAGGCAGGAAATTCAGATCAAAGCCATTTTATTCGTTTATTTGGTGGTAGGCTCAATGACCCCCTTCCTTTTATGGCTTGGAAAGATGGTGACCCTTTGCGTTTTGCTACCGATGGTGGAGGCTTTTTTGAAGTAGCACGTTTCCACAAAGTAGGCGCAAATTATTTTATGGGCATTAATACAATGAGTCCAACAGAACAATTAGAGGTAACAGGCAATGTGCGTGTAAATGGAAATATTTGTTATACCGGAAGCATTGGAGCTTGTTCAGATATGCGCTACAAAAAGAATCTCAGTCCACTTTCTAGCCAAATTCTGACCAATATCATGAATATTACGCCTTATTATTATGAATGGAAACAAGCGGAATTTCCTGAAAGGGGCTTTGATGACCGTAAGCAAATTGGGTTTATGGCGCAAGAAATGGAACAGCAATTCCCCGAAATTGTAAATACTGATGGAAAAGGCTATAAATCTATTGATTATTCAAAAGCTACCCCGATTTTGTGGCAAGCCGTAAAAGAATTAAACCAAAATCAGGTACAATTAACTTCTGATATGCAACAGTTAAATGCGGAAATGGAAGCAATGAAAGCAGAATTAGAAGCATTGAAAGCCGTAATGTCGGCAAAAACGAGGTAGAATAAGGTTTAAGAGACTGTATAAAAAAGGGCTGTCTAAAAAGTTCGGAACTCTTCGAAGAGTGCCGAACTTTTTACGTAGAACATAATAAAAAGCAATCACAATGGATAATATTATTTGTGAATTAGCCTTTTTTTACAACCCCTTTTAATTTTTTTACAGCTCCCCTTATCATCGCATTGATATTTTCAGATATATTTAAAAAGTAGGTCAAAGTCAAATATAAGACGCTAATTAAGGCAGAAAAAGGAAGCGCAACCCACAAAGAGGAATAATCAAAAGGGAGCAAATAATAAAGCCCTAACAACGCGCCACAAATCAGCACAGGATAAAGACTTTTTAATGTAAAGGGGTGAATCCGATAGGTTTTCCATATAATAAAGGTATTCAAACTATTGTACAAAAGCATAGAAATCATGGCAGCCATACCTGCTCCCACTAATCCCATTTGTTTCATTAGCAAGAAATTAAGCCCCAGAATCACAAAAACCATTAAAACATTCGTATAAAAAGTGTATTGAAATGTTTTTTTGGCATATTCCACAATGGCGGCATTCACTCCATTTGCCACATCAAAAAGGCGCGAAATTCCTAGAAAAATGGTTAGTGGTTGGATTGCATCAAGCCCTTGAAATTTCTGTTGCGGCAAAAACGTAATCAGCAATTTTAAGTTAACAACAATAAGCAAAAACATCAACATTGCTACAACAAGCCCATTAATTGCCGTTTTTTGATATATTTCCTTCAATCTATCGAAGTTCTTGGCTTGCATATCATGGATAACGATGGGAAGTGCAATGCTATTCATCGCGCGCACAGGAACATAAATCATCATCGCAATAAAACCACTCAGCGAATAAATTGCCGTTCCATTCAAGCCAATTAATGCAGCCGCTTGGATAGCGGTGAGGTTATCTTTTAAGGTTTCGACTACCCTTGCCAAAAATAACACGCCCCCAATTCGCCACATAATGCGATGCAGTTTTGTCCCCCACAAATCAAAACGAATGGCTAACTTTAACCTGCCCAACCACACCAAGTAAGTGACTAAAGCAGCCAATGTTGCCCAATAGGTCAGCGCATATAACAATAAAAATAAATCAAAGCCAATGTACTCAAAATGAAAGAGTAATACGGCTGCGGCTTGCCAAAGCCTAACGCCTACTTCCTGAATCGCAACGGGAACAACGGTTTTTAAATTACTTTGCGAAAAACTAAAAAAGGAGGTAAACAAGGTGTAGCCCAAAGCAAGTGGGAAGGTATATAAATAATAGGTAACAAATAAGGCTGACTTTTCGGAAAAATGGGCAAGAAAAGGTTCTTTGAACAGCATGACCCCCAAATAAGCCAAAATAAACCCGACAAGGGGGTAAAATACCAAGTTAAGAAAATAAAAAGAGGCTTGTTTGCTGGTGTGTCGTTGAAAGTAAGGAAAAAAGCGAATGAGCATAGAGCCCGAGCCCAATTTGGCAAATTGCGTAAGAATCAAGGCGGTAGATAACAAAATATCTGTCAAACCCATCTTATCTCCCCCTAAAATATGGCTAAACAATACATATTTATTGATCGCACCTAATAGCACGCCTGCATATAAAAAAACTGCATTTTGGAGACTTTGTTTTTGAATAATTCCCATTGAATTTTTGCGGGTAAATTGCGCTGCCAAAATTACCATTTTTTTGCCAAACAACAATTCCTCAATAAATTGTTTTAATTGTTGCAAAATACAAGATGTGGTATTACCTTTGCAATAAAATCTCATAGCACACAAACCATCAAACCTTATCTCAAATTATTTGTTTTAAAATAGATGCCATAACAACCCAATCATGAAGTTTTATGCCTTAAAAAAGGTATCTTTTGCAATTCTTTTTTTATTCACGATACCTGTTTATGCATTTTATGCTCCCCCCGATTCTTCTGGGGAGAATTTCGCATACAAAAAAATTAAATGGCAATATAATACGCCTTGGGAATGGAAAGTGGAGATTCCACAAGAGTATGTGGCGCATTATCGCCGAAAAGCTCGCCCTAAGTGGACAGGCTACTTGGCTTATTATGCAAAATACATTGAACCAACCGACAAGGGAATTTTGATTTTGGTAGAGGGATTGAAAGAAACGATTGAGGAAAATGCGATGCGCTATGCCTGGTCGTATGAGGAGCAGTTGATGTTTGTAGTGAGCATGGTACAACAAATGCCTTATATTCCCGATGATGAAGCAGATGGGGATAGTTATGAAAAATATCCCTTAGAAACGTTATTTGATGGGGGAGGGGATTGCGAGGACAAGGCGATATTGTGTGCGGCTTTGCTCGAAAGAATGGGCTATGATGTTTCCTTGATTTTTGTAGAAACGCCTAATAAGAAAAAATCGCACATAGCAATTGGCGCAGTTTTGAGGGAGCCTACAGATGGGCATTATTTTAGGAAAGGTACTAAAAATTACTATTATATAGAAACCACAACCGCAGGCTGGGAAATTGGAGAAATCCCTGACGAATGGGAAGGCTTGCCAGGTGTTATAATAGATGTGAATTAATAAGGAAACAGAAAAAGAGGCTGTCTAAAAAGTTCGCAACTCTTCGAAGAGTTGCGAACTTTTTACGTAGAACATAATATAAAAGCAACTAAAGTGAATTAGTTTTTTTTGATAGCCTCTTTTTATAAGGTTAACTTCTATCAATCATTATCAATTACTTATTATTTATATGGCAAAACATAACGAAATTGGCAAACTAGGCGAAAATATTGCCGCCTCCTTTTTAGAAGTAAAAGGTTTTCATATCTTAGACAGAAACTATGCATTTGAGAAAGCGGAATTGGATTTGGTTGCATTGCAACTGGAGCCAGCAGAATTGGTATTTGTGGAGGTGAAAACACGAAGTACTGAAGGTTATACTTTTCCAGAAGAGGCGGTTACTGCCGATAAAAAGCAACGCTTATATAAAGCTGCTGATGCCTATTTGTATGAAAAACAAATGTGGACGGTTCCTATTCGCTTTGATATTATCGCAATTAATGTGAAAGACCCCGAAAACCCCTTAATTTATCACATAGAAGACGCTTTTCGATAAACAAAAAAAACCACCACTATCACAGCGGTGGAGAAAACCCTTTTTTAACCCTTTTTTACCCTTACCTAAGAGGTACTAAAGACCTCTTATGTGTTATTGCGCTACAAAGGTAATAACTATTTTGATAAAAACCACTATTTGTTAAATTTTTTTATGTAAAAGTTGGATATTATTGAGCGAAAGTTAAATCTCATTGAGAATGTTTTTAATTTTACTGATTGTTTGTTTTTTGTTTTGTATGGAATATAGGACGAGTTTACTTGATTTAAGTGCTTGATTTATAAAGCCTTTATTCTGTTTCTACTTAGGATAATCGTATGTTTTTAAAATTTATTTTTAGGGGATAAATTATGTTGCAGGAGATATTATTTGGGAATTTTTTTGAAATTTTTCAAAAATAACAGGAAAAAATGCAGGAAAATTCATTGATATTAGCGTGAAAAAGGCTTGCTGTGTTATTTTTATGAAAATTCGTGTACTTTTTCTTGTCAAAAGGCGTGTAGCTTTCGCCAAAAAACTACATTATGTAACGATTTTTATCAAAAAGTAGAAGATATTTACAAAGTGCTGTGCAAAAAATAAAAAGCATTGCTTTAATTCTCACACTTTTTATATCTTTGCCCTGAAATTTCGGTGTCTCCGTATTAACTAATATTTTTATTCATCATAATTCATCATCATTCAAAAGGGAACGAATATGAATCCAATTCAAAATCCAGGTCAAAGACCGAACAATGGTCAGGGAAATGACCAAACTAAGAACATCATTTTAGCTGTAGTAGGTGTTATTTTGTTAGCTGCATTGGGCTTTTTTGCAGCAAAATACTTCTCGACTAAAGGCGATTTAACAAGTGAGCAGCAAAAAACGGAAGAGTTATCTTCTGAAATTGACAGCTTGGATAAAAAAATCCAAACGTTAGAAAGTGATATTACGACTCTTAACCAACAATCACAAGGAAAAGATAGTATTATTGCTTCGCAGGCTACACAAATTGAGGCAAAAGTATCAGAGCTTTCTGGCTTACAATCTCGTTTGAAAGAACTAAAATCTCAGGGTAAAATCAGTGACGAGCGTGCACGTAGCCTTGAAAATCGTATGAGCCTCTTGCAAACGCAAATTAGCCAATACGAAGCGCAACTTGCTAAGTTGAGAGGGGAAAACGAAGGCTTGGTAAAAACCGTAGGTGAGAAAGAGGGCGTGATTAAGGAGAAAGAAGGCGTAATCATGGAAAAAGAAGGCGTTATTAAGGAGAAAGAAGGGGTGATTCAAGAGAAGGATAAGAAAATTGAATCTACGATTAGGGAGAAAGAGGAAGTGGTGGCGCAAAAAGACCAAGAAATTGGTAACAAAACGCAATTATTGGAGCAAAAAAATAAGGAGTTTTTGCAGAAAAAAGAGGAGTTGAACAAAACAACTGAAACTGCTTCTGTGTTGAGGGCTGCTGATTTCCGCTATTTGAACGTGAAAAAGAACGACAAGCAAAAAGAAGAGTATGACAGAACGTTTAACTTAGGCTTGTTCGGAACAGGAGTGCAAGATGTAAATGTTTGTTTTACGGTGCAAGAAAATGCAATTTCGAAACCCGGAGCGCGTGATTTGTATTTGGTTTATAAAAACCCTGACGGAAGCGTGCGCAAAACGGCTGGTTCTGGCAAATTTAACTATAACAATCAATCCATGGATTATACCTTGAAAACCACGATTAACTACAATCGTGCGGCGCAAGAGGTATGTATGCGTGTGCCAAAACCTGCGGATAAAGCTGCAAAATATCAAAAAGGCAATCAAGCTGTTTCGGTTTATTGCGATAATAACTTGATTGGTTCTGGTGGCTTTGGAATTAAATAAGAGAAGCGTTTGAACATAATAAAATAGCAGTAGGGCTTTGCTCCTACTGCTATTTTATTTAGGTTTTGTTTAACCTTTAAAAATTATACCCTCCACTTAATCCAAGTACATAAGTTTTTGTAAAAGGCGAGCCTTGAGTAGTCGGTAGATAAAGTCCGTAGTTCACTCCTATTTGTAATTTTTGATAGGCAAACTCTCCCCCAAGACCTATTGTAGCTAATTTTCGATTGCCTTTGGTTTCATGTTCTCCAAAGTAACCCAAACGAAGCAATAATTTTAAATAATCTTGGTCTGTTTCATTAAATGGGATAAAACCGCCAAGTTCTAATCCCATAGAATACATTAATTCCTGTATTTCTTCTTTCATGCCTCCTTCTGCATCAAAACCTGACAAAAGAACCCCTTTAAAATAAGAAACTTGACTCTGCTTGTTCTATCTCTTTTGGCATTAAATTTCGTTTAACTACTACATTCAACCAATTCTATGCAAGAAAATATTCCTTTATACCAAATGGCTGCGGGCAACGAAACCTCTTTTTTTGATTTTTTAGCGTGGCAGCAAGAGGAAAATGAATACGATGCCTCGTTACCGCATCGTCATGCCTATTATGAGGTCATTTTTTTGGAACAAGGGGAAGGCGTGCATGAAATTGATTTTGCACCGCAAATGGCAAAAGCACCCGCCTTACATTTCTTACCGATAGGGAAGGCGCATAAACTTTCACTCAATCCACCTTATAATGGCGCAAGTTTGTTGTTTTCTGCGGCTTTCTTTCCACCTGAAAATCAATGGTTTTCCCTTGCAAAATTGCCTTTTTTTCAACATAATAATCCTTACCCCATTTTGCTTTTGAATGAAAGCCAAGCCCAATACTTTAAAGCCCTTTTTTCTGAAATCAAAGCGGCTTGGCAAGGAAATCCCACCGATAAATGGGCATGGATTCGGGTGCATTTGTCCCTTCTTTTGCTTCAATCTCAGCGATTGTATCAACTTGACAATACCCAACGACCCTTTTTTAACAGCGAAGTCATTCAAAAATTCATTCAATTAATAGAAATACATCACCTCGAACATTGGACGTTAAACCAATACGCTGACCAACTTTTTATCAGCGAACCTCACCTCAATACTTTGTGTAAAAAGGAATGTGGGATGTCGGCAAGTCAGCTACTACACGAAAGAGTCATTCAATCAGCCAAAAGGCAACTCGCTTATACACAGGATACTATTAAAGAAATTGCCTTTTCACTCAATTTTAGTGATGTTTCGTATTTTATCCGATTTTTTAAAAAGAAAGTAGGGTATAGCCCACAAGCCTACCGCGAGCAACTCCAAAAAGAAATGTAATTTGTCCTATCTTTGTATCAAAAAATGCAATGCTTTTGAAAGAAATGCGCACTATCTTTGTATTATGATTTTGTTTCTTTGTGAGATTATGTAGAGAAACATTATTTTTTACTTTTCCTTATTCACTAAAAATATGCGTAATTCCATTTTTCTTTCGATATTCTTGCTCTCTTTTCTTTCTGTAACAGCACAAACGTGGGCACCTCTAACTTCTGGCACAAACCGAAACCTGCATGATGTTTGCATCGCGGGCGGGCAAACGATTTATGCCGTGACCTCTACTTTTTATGGCGATCAAGGCTGGGGCAGCGATATTATGTTGCGTTCTTTTGACAATGGAAATACTTGGGATTCGGTGCAAATTGCAGATGTGTATGTGCAGGATATTGCTTTTGTAAATGATTCAGTAGGACTGGCTTCGGGAGGAATGCCTTCTTGTGGTATAGCGCCAAGTGTGATAAAAACGAACAACAAAGGCACGAATTGGGGAGGCTTTCTTTCTGCTTGGACACTGCCTTTTGACGTGGGTATGGGCTACTCCACCACCTACTTTTGGGAAGCAGAAAAAGGCTATGCTTTTGGCGGAAATTGGGGCGGAAGGCAATATAAAACCCTTGATAATGGCACAACTTGGACAGATGTAAAACATTTTCATTCTTTCAATGCTTTTCCTGATGTGCATTTTTTTAATGAAATGAACGGCTATGTGATGACAGATAGCGTAACGATTGTGCATGATTCTCTTGGAAATGTGGCAAGTACTACCACTTGGGGCTACCTTTATAAAACGACTGACGGCTGCCAAACTTGGACAGAAACTGCTTTCCCCAATGATAGTTTAACCGACATTCATTTTCCGAAAGAAGAGGTTGGTTATGTAAGTGCAGGTTTTCATTTGCTCAAAACAATTGACGCAGGAAGCACTTGGAACACCATAAATTTGAGTTTTTCAGCGCAACAAATTTCCTTTATTAATGAAAATAAGGGCTATGCCGTAGGCAAAGAGGGCAACATTTACAAAACGCTTGATGGCGGCTTTACTTGGACATTGGATTATACAGGCAATTTCTTGGCAATCGAAGTGAAAAAAAATCAAGGTTTTGCAGTCGGTAAAAATGGAAGCATCATTCGATTTATGACAAGTAGTGCAACCGAGCAAGCAACTGAAATCGCTCCTGCTTTCCAAATTTTCCCCAATCCCACAACCGATATTTTAAAAATCATTTCTCCTACCGCCCAAACTTTTTCCGTTATCTTATATGATTTGAATGGAAAAACAATACTCAAGCAAAAGGGAAATACCACACTTTCGCTTGATATTCAAAATCTTAGCCCCCAAACTTATCTCTTAAACGTGATTGACGAAAAAGGAAAAGTGCTTCAAGCACAGAAGTTTGTGAAGGGGGAGGAATAATTGATTTTATATTTTAGGCATGTAAAAAGGAATGACATTTTTTACAAAAATGTCATTCCTTTTTACATGCCTAATTGCTTTCTACCCCTCCAACATCAACACCTTCCAAGCATTTACAATGTCCCCTTTTGCCAGCAATTCTTTGGCGTAGGTTTGCAAATGTAGGGTTCTGTCTTGGTGGTTTCCTGCCAAAATATTCATCACTTTTTCGTCTAATTTCATGCTTTCGCAGTCGGCATCTGTGGGAATGTTCGTTTCTGCTGCAAGGGCGGCAAGGTCATTACCTGTCAAAACAGCACTATTGCGGATATGTGTGGGCAATTTGCCGAAGCCCATACCGATTTTATCTACAGGTTGCGAGATTTCAAAAATAGATTCAGGCGTAACATGACAATAATAATGTCTGCCCAAACGTGCAATCAAATCTGCTTTGTAGGGGTCAATGCGGCTTTTTTCATTCAACACGCTTTCGTCAATATGTAAACGAATGACTTCACAAATAATCAAATTTCCTGCGCCACCTTTATCTCCTAACTTGATGATTTCCTGCACTTTACATTCCATTTGTACAATTGCCTCAGCTACTCGTGGAGCTTTGATAAGGTCGGAAGGAAGCGGTGTAAATCCTGCTTTTTCAAACTCGCTTACCTCGCTTGGATATTCAACGCTTGCCAATGCCAACTGCCTTACCGTCTTGTAATTCATGATGTTAATCACACATTCGCCCGTATCTTCTACATTTTTGAGCGTGTCTTTTGTGGTATTTCCCTTGACTTTTCGGTTGGAAGAAAAAATCACAATCGGTGGATTAGAGCTAAAAGCATTAAAGAAACTGTAAGGCGCAACATTGTGTACGCCCTCTGTCGAAATCGTACTTACGAAGGCAATCGGACGTGGCGCAATCGCTCCCAACATATATTGGTGCAAATCAACGGTAGCCGTTTCTTTGGGGTCAATAACTAGCATAAATTAATGGATAATGAAAAATGAATAATGGATAGTGAGCTGCATAAGCCCTCAAGAAAGTGAATAATTCATTGAAAGTAGGGCTATAATTCCCCCTTTTTTAGCTTAAATTATTTTTTGAATTTATTTCTTACTCCTTCTTCCTAAATAAAAACGAGGAATAAAATGAAAAATACGCTGCGAATTTCGTAAATTTGTGCCATATTTCCATAAAAATCAATTTATCATGGCAGAAGAAACGATTTTACAAAGAAAAGTAGCGAAATTAATACAAGTTGAAGTGAGTAGCATTTTGTTGAGAGAGCAAAAAGTGCCGCAAGGGTCTATCGTTACGATTAGTGTGGTGCGAGTAAGTAAAGATTTAGAACTTGCAAAAATTTATGTTTCGGTTTTCCCCGAAAATACGCAAACGGAATCCTTAGAGGCTTTGCGCAAGAACACTTGGGAAATTCGCAAATTTTTGTCGGCAAGGCTCAAAAATCAGTTTAGAAAAATGCCACAATTAGCCTTTTTCTTAGATGACACGCCCCAAGAAGTCAATCACATCGCTTCTTTGCTGGCAACCATCGAAATTCCTGATGAGAATAAAGACTATAAAGAAGAGGGTGAAGTAGATTAAAGAGTTCGGAACTTTTTAGAAAGTTCCAAACGCTTAACGTATGTTTTGGCTGCGTATAATTTGTTATATTCAGCCAAAACTGCTATTTTTGAGGTACTTTTGGCTGCGTATCGTTTTTTATATCTAGCCAAAACTTTTAAAAAGGCACAAAAATGGAAAATTTAATTGGTAGAGAGGCAGAAATTCAGCTTTTGCAAACGGTTCTAAACTCCTCACAAGCAGAACTGCTGGCGGTTTATGGCCGCAGGCGAGTAGGCAAAACCTATTTAATTCGAAAAGTGTATGAAAAAGAGTTGATATTCGAATTTGCAGGATTAAACCAAGAAAAATTACCTCGACAATTAGAGAACTTTGCCCTTAGTATTTCTACCGCTTTTGATTTACCCATAGAAATAGCCATTCCTACCAATTGGTTGAAAGCCTTTCGCGTACTTATCAAATTCCTTGAACCTTGTCTAATGCAAGGGAAAAAAGTAGTTTTTTTTGATGAATTTCCTTGGCTTGATACCCCAAAATCTGGGTTTTTAGCTGCTTTTGACCATTTTTGGAACAGTTGGGCATCTAAGCAAAGTAATTTAGTGGTTGTCATTTGTGGTTCTGCTGCATCTTGGATGATTCAAAATGTGGTGAAAAATAAAGGCGGACTGCACAACCGAATTACGCGCCGAATTCGTCTCATGCCTTTCAATTTATACGAAACAGAACAATTTTTACGCACTCAACAAGTTAACCTTGACCGCTATCAAATCATACAATTATACATGATAACGGGAGGCGTACCCCACTATTTGCGTGATATTCGGGCGGGAGAAAGTGCAACACAGGCAATTGATAGGCTTTGTTTTTCTAAAGATGGGAGTTTGCGCGAGGAATTTAGCAACCTCTATTTTGCCTTGTTTGAGAAAGCAGATAGGCACATTATGGTAGTAAAAGCCTTAGCAAACAAGCCCTCAGGTATGACAAGAAGCGAATTATTGACAGCCTGCCAATTAAGTTCGGGTGGCAGTGTGTCGAAATTGTTGGAAGAGTTGTTGGAATCTGGCTTTATCTCGGAGTCAATTCCTTTTCACAAAACGTCTAAAGAAACCATTTTTAAATTAAGTGATGCTTATTCGTTGTTTTACTTGAAATTTATTGAAAATAGCAAATCTTTGGGGGAAGGTACTTGGTTAAATAAGTCAACAAGCCCTTCATGGAAAAGTTGGAGTGGCTTGGCGTTTGAAAATATTTGGCTAACGCATCTTCCTCAGGTTAAAAAAGCGTTGGGTATTTCGGGTATTTATACAGAACAATCTGCGTGGCGATTTGTGCAAAAAGGCGAAGAACAAGGTGTTCAGATTGATTTATTGATTGATAGAAACGATAATTGCATCAATCTGTGTGAAATCAAATTTTCTCAAAGAATATTTACCCTAGAGAAAAAATACGCAGAGCAACTGAATACAAAACGTTTGGTTTTTCTTGAAAAAACAAGTAGCAAAAAAACGGTATTCATTACCTTATTGACGACTTTTGGCGCGACAAAAAACGAGGCTTATTTAGGTACGGTTCAAAATCAACTGACAATGGATATTTTATTTGAAAAGAGTTAAGTTGATGCATAGCGTTCGGAACTCTCAAAGAGTTCCGAACGCTATACATCAACTGTAAGTTTACATTCCTATCTTTTTACCAAAAATGACACACTTTCTATTTCCTTCCCACCCCTTTGATGCGAATCTTTGCGAGCCTGATTTTTTGCCTGAATATGAAATGGTGCAAGAGCTTGGGGGAACGCCTTTGCTGGTGAATGAGGCACTTTTGCGCAGGGGAAACTTCGTGGGAGCTTGCCGAAGGCTACCGAAAGCGGAAACGCTAACGCCTATCATGTATCGCGGTTGGATGTTGAAACCGAGTTTGTATCAAGGTTTATTTGAAGCCTTAGAAATGAAAAATTATGCTTTGATACATGATGTCGAAGCCTATTTAACCTGCCATTATTTCCCGAAATATTACCCTTTGATTGAGAAATACACCCCTTTTTCTGTGGTTTTTCCTTTGAATGAAGGCTGGCAATGGGAAGAATTGTATGAAAACCTTCGCGTATTTGGAGAAAAGGCGATGATTGTAAAGGATTACGTGAAGTCGGAAAAGCATCATTGGGAGACAGCTTGTTTTATGGAGAATGCTGCGGATAAAAAGAAGGTAAAATCTACGGTGGAAAATTTCTTAGCCTTGCGAGGAACGGAACTGAACGAAGGTCTCGTTTTTCGTACTTTCGAGCAGTTTCAACCAATTGGTACGCATGAAAAAAGTGGAATGCCCTTGACGCATGAATATCGGCTGTTTTTTTATGAAAAAAAGTTGATAGCTGCCTCTCCTTATTGGGAAGGAAGTGATGTTACAGGATTGGAATTACCTGATACACAAATCTTTGAAGCAGTTGCACAACAACTTCCTGCACGTTTTTTTAGTTTAGACATCGCCCAAAAAACGGATAAAACATGGTGCATTGTAGAAATCGGAGAGGGACAAATGGCAGGTTTACCCGAACAATTAGACCTTCACGCCTTCTATTCATCTATTGTCCAATGAAAACGAGATTGAAATAAAGGGAGTTTCGCTAAATTTTGCTTCCTTAATACAACATAAATTGAATCTCTTTCCATAAAACCGTTCAAAATTAGGGTACTATCATCACTTTGCTGATACGATAAATAGATAGGCAATGCTAAAGAGTCGTCATACTGCGTTAACTCAAAGAGTTGCTGCGTAGTGTCAACGGCATACTCATAGTCTTGAAATTCATTTTGAAAATTTTGGGTAATAAAGTAACCTTTGCGATGAAAAAAGGCGTTCTTCCATCGTAAACTATCTGTAATGCAAGGCATTAAGGTATCGCCTGTTGCCACAAACGTACTTACCTTATACGCGCCATGAAAAGGAGGGCGCGGTGCAACATCATCATTATAAATTCCTGTTTGTATATAAAAGGCAAAAGTTTCGTATAGCATGATGGCAATAATTAGGCATTTTGTAAGATAATAAAGTGGGGTAGGGAAGGTGCTTATAGGAAAGGAAGCAATTTCTACCTTTACCGTTTCTTGCTTGATAAAAAAGGAATACAACATCTTTACATAAGGTAAGCATAAAAAAAGCGAAAGCTCACACAAAAAGGTCGCATATATTTTCACAGAAATATCAAAACTAATATTCAACATCACGACATTTAACATTACTGCAAAGGAAATCAATGCACCTAATAGATAAGTACGCCGAAATAACAGCAAAAGCGCAGGTATCAACTCCACGATTCCACTAAAAACGGTATAAGTATGCGACATTCCCATCGTTGACCAAAAAAGTAAATCTTTGGGAAGGTCGCCCAGTGGCGTGTATAAAGTATTGGGTTCGGGTAAATAAAATTGCCATTTAAAAAGCTTAGCAACTCCATAAATTAGCAAAGAAAGCGACAGATAATAACGAAAAATAGCCACACTAAGGTCTTCAAAGACTTTGCTGGGTTTATAAAAGGCAAGAAAAGTAGAAAGAACGAGTAAGAAAAAGCAATGTAAATACAAGCCCGTTGAATCAGAAATGAGTTCGAGAGTATAGGGTTTAGATAAGTAAAAAACTTGTTCCGCTAAAAATGTGACTATCTTTTCAAAAACAAAATGGGTTTTCTTGCCCATATCAGGCAAAAAGTAGTACGGATAAGAAAAGGTAAGAATAAAGAGCAAGTTAAAGATGCCGAAACATCTATACAAGTAGTCAGAAAAACGTGCTAGTTTCATGCTTCTTTTGTCAATGTTTTTTGTCTTAAATGGATAGGAATTAAGAACCATTCTAGTACCTCAAAGCATAATTCTATCAGAATCGCAAGTATTGCGGAGGGAATTGCGCCCATTAAGATAAGATTTGTGTCATTTAAGGCTAAGCCTGTTACAATAAACTCTCCCAAACCACCTGCACCAATAAAGGCGGCAAGTGTAGCCGTACCGACATTAATCACCGCAGCCGTGCGAATCCCTGTGAGTATCATGGGAGTAGCTAAAGGAAATTCAACAAAGCGTAATTGTTGAATGGTATTTAAGCCCATCGCAATGGCAACTTTTTTGAGTTGCGGGTCAACGCCCACTAAACCCGAAACTGTATTCCTTAAAATAGGCAAAAGTGCATATAAAAATAAGGCAATAACAGCAGGAATAACGCCAATTCCCAAAAAAGGGATCATTAAAGCAAGTAAGGCAATGGAAGGAATCGTTTGTAGCATACCCGCAATGTACAAAAGAGGTTTTGAAATCGCAGGTAAACGATATAACACAATGCCTAAGGGAATGGCGACAAGGATTGCCGCAAAAAGAGAAAGTAAGGCTAGTTTTAAATGGGTTAACGTATGCGTAAAAATATCCATAAAAAGAGAATAACTTTTTATCTCCTTCTTTTGAATAAGTTGTTTTTGGGAAAGAAATTGATAGGCGACTTCTTGTGCTGTTTTTTTCTCGTAAATAACGCGGGCGTTTAGTTTTTGCATTTCTTCATCTGTCAAGGTATTTTCTAGTTTAGACAACAAGGTTTTTGCTTTTGCAGGAAGGCTCTTTTGATACAAAGAAAGGGCTTCGTATTTTGGGAAAAAGTTAAGATTATCTTCCAACACAGTAAATTTATATTTTTCTAAATCTCCATCGGTAGTATAAACATCTGTTATGTCTATGGAATGATTTGCCAATGCCTGATAAGCAAGCCCATGCTCTAAGCCCGAAGGTTGTTGTTTGAGTTTATAATAAGCGGCTAAACTTGCCCAACCATCTTCTCGTTTCAAAAACTCGTGGCTCATTCCTGCTTTTAACTCAGGGTGCGCGGCTAAGTCTTGAAGGGTTCGTAACTTGTATTTTTGTACCGCTTCCGAATGAACAGCCAAAGCATAAGTATTATTAAAGCCATACGGCTTAGAAATCTCTAACGCATATTTTTCATTTAATAATAAGGCTAAAGAATCAAGCGATAGGTTTTTCTTTTTCAATATTTCTGAAGACAAAGTACCCGAATATTCGGCAATTACATCTATGTCTTTCGATAAAAATGCTTGAAAGGCAATGGTTGTGCCTCCTAAGTTAAACTTTCTTTCTATCGAAAAACCACCATCTTCTAGTACTAATGCAATCATTTCTCCGAGAATCATTCCTTCATTAAAATGCTTTGCCCCTATTTTGATAGGCGTTTGCGCAAAAGTGGAAGAAAAAGAAGCAATTAAAAAAAGCGAAGCGAAAATAAATTGTTTCATGAGGGTAATTGGTAAGCGGTTTGAATTTGTGAAAGTTCGTTTTTTAAGCCTTTACTCTTGATTTTGCCATTTTCTAGCCAGATATATTCATCAGATAAGCGCAAAGCCTCTTCAAAATCATGGGTAACTAAAACAACAGTGCAAGGCTCTGAGCTTTGAAGCGAGAGAAAATACTGATAAATTCCCTGTTTTGTGCCATAATCTAGGGCAGCAAAAGGCTCATCCATTAACAGAATAGCAGGTTTTAGAAATAAAGCGCGGCATAAGCCTGCTCGCTGTTGTTCCCCTC
>JBJXHA010000514.1:0-3747 GCA_046160275.1 Bacteroidia bacterium
CGAATTTTCGTACAATTCCGATGGAAGAAGTTGAATCTTTGGAAATCACCACAGAAACATTTGACGTAAGCGAGCATTTTTACCCAGACCACAAAATGTATCATAGTTGGGAGTTTCATGTTTCATAAGCGATTGATTATAAGTGATTTGTATTGAATAAGTCAACAAAAAAGAGGCTGCTCGAAAAGAGTAGCCTCTTTTTAACCTATGTTTAGTTGGGTTTGGCGCAATGTATCTAGTAGAAGCAGAAAAAAAAGGGCATTACACCCAACAAACATTTGCATCTTCGCGTTAGAAATCCTATTCTTGCAAAATATTTACAGATGAAAGCCTAAGGCTTTTTCTATTTCAATCATATACAAAAAAGATGGAACAAATCATTAACGAATTTATCCAATATCTCAAAAAAGAGAAAAGCGATTTTCACGCAGGTAACATTTCTGACGGTTATCATAGTTTTGATGAGTTGTACGAACACCGTATAGCCTTATTTATTGCCTTGTGTCGCGCTTATCGTCAACACGCATGGAAAAGCCTTGCCCATTCGAATGGGGAAATATGGGAAGGTTGGTTTATTATGGGCTTATTTACCGAAAAAGGGCAGCAAATTTCCTATCATTTGGGAATACAATATTGGGAAATGTTAGCGGATATTGCTACTATTGACCGTCAACCCGATTGGGACGGACACACGCCGCAGGATATAGTGGCGCGTACCTTAGCACTTGGGAAAGAGTTGATTTAGCCTACCTTTTAAGGCAAAACAGAAATAACATTAAGCGGTAAACCGCGCAAATACTGCACAACTTCTGGCTCTTGGGCGGCAAAATCCTGATAGGCTGGGCTATCAATGAGGTATTGTCGCGGCTGAATTTCTGCAAAAGTTTGGTTCGTGCGCACCCAAATTTCCCTGCCGCATCTAGGAACAACAGGCAACTTCGATGTACCTGCCAAAACACCATACAAATGCGTTAAATCATCGCGGGTTTCTCTGCCGATGTTAAAAAGGCTTTGCACAAAATAAGGTTCTTCGCCTTTTGTAAAGGTGGTGATTGCCAACAAAGTCCCCAAAAAAATGTGCGCATCAGCGTGATAAATCACTTGACTCACGCTACTTTTTACCTTTACTTTTCCATTCGCTAAAATTGCCACAGCCGTAGAAAAAATCGCATCTTCCTCTTCCGACAAGCGATAGGCAATGTAATTCCCCGTAACTCGCGTCAACTCCCTGCAAGCCGCATCGGTAGGCAAATCGTGCAGGTTTTTTACCAATTTATTGCTCGTTTCGATGCGCTTGTGATTGAGATAAAAACCTAGCTCATTTATTTCATTATTTTCATAAATTAGACTTTGTGCATCATGTTCGTTCCTTGTTTTCATCAAAAGTAACTCCCCACAAACAGGCGCGTGATTTTCATTTACGCCTGAATAAGTTCCTAACAGAAGTTGGGTATGCGCCAAAGATTTTCCGCCCAAATGTAGGCAATAATGCAAGGGAAAACCTTCCTCTTTTCCTTCTAGTAACAAAGAAATTACCCCATTTTTATTTTTTATCTCGCCTTGTAATTTCACAAAACGCTGTTCTTCACGCAGATAAGTATGTGAAATTACCGCTTGGGTTTGCAAATTCATTTCCAAATATGCCTGCGCCTCCACTTCCCCTTTCATAGATAAGGCATAGACCGTAAACAAGCAAGTGGGCGCTTTTTCTTTGGGATAAAGGTGTAAATCGGCGGCACTTTTTACTGTTATCGCCTTTTTTTGATAGGCAATTTCGTAATTTAACTCAACTTGACGAATCAGCATTTGCTGATACTCTAGTTTTGCCTTTGTGTCGGTATATTTTTCTGAATCAAAAATAGAATGGGCTTTTTTATGATGAGAAACCTTCCCTTGCTCCTCCCCAATTTCCTGACAAAATTGTTTTTGAGAAATGCTTAAATTCGTTTTCAAGAAATCCAACAAGGCATCTAAAATAATGGCATTTTCTTCTAATTGCTCCCTCATGTTTCGTGATAAAAATAATTTGGATAAAATTTGGACAAAAATGCAAAAAATTGGAAAGATTAGATAAAAAAATGTGCTAATTTGCAAAACAATTTTTTATCTCTGCAAAATAATGAAAACAATCCAGTTTTTTGCTACACTCGGCTTTGTTGCAGGCTACTTTCATGAAAACCAAAGCCACGAAGCCCAACCCGTAAACGAAGTTGCGCGAATTTGGCAACAAAAAGCCGCTGAAGTTTATGCCGAAAGCCAAATTTACATTGGCGCAGTTTGTTCCCTCTCTCAAACCGTTTATCACCAAGACTGGGGCTGCCCCGAAGGCGGCGAAATCACCGTAAGCATCACAGGCACCTGCAACCCCCTCTACACCTCCACCGAACACTATAAAGCCACCACAGAAGAAGTCCTCAAACGCTGCGCCCTCGCCCTCCAACAATCCACCGCACAAGTAACTTTTATAGAAGTGGATTTTACTTATTTAGATTTTAGGTAATGGAGAATTGAAAATGGAGAATGGATAATGATGTTAAATGACTGATTGCTAATATATTGAAAACAAATATTTAATTCCTTAACATTTATGGCAGACTTATATAGTTATCATATTTTTTTGTTTCCGTTTAAGTGGGATAAGAAAGACACAACGGCTTCTTTGATGGAACGGATTGACATGGAATGTTTTGCTGAAACCTTAAAAACCAATACTCACTGGGTTTCTGCTTCCGAAAAATACAATTTTCAGCAAAACTTTAACGAACATATTTATTTTTATCCCCATACCAAAAGAGCCTTATTTGAATGTGAAGGCTCTAATTTGGTAAAAAACTATGAATATAAATTCAAAGAACAAGCAATCAAACAAATAAAGATTGGAATCAGAGGTTTTTCTAAAACCAAGGAAATCACCTTAACAATAGACAAGGTATGCTTAGATATATATGCAACAGGAATTGGACTGTTGTCTTTTTTCTTGACGAATGAAAAAAATGATGATGATTATGTGTTGTATATCAATGAATATGGGCGCAGGCTTTTTCCTCAATATCTTTTTAATGGAGCAGAAGGAGCAAAGGGAAATTTTCTCGCTGACTATATAGATTTTGTGGGAATTGACGAGAGGGACGATTTCGATGTTTTTAGTAATCAGTTTACAAAAGCCAATCTAATTCCTTCTTATATTCAAAAAATAATTGGAAATGATGTATTTAAAAGTTATGATATTACTCCCATGATTGATGATAGAATGTTTGTAATGTCATGGAAAGGTGATACTGATTTTCCTAAAAAAGACGAAAATGATAAAAGACCAACAGATAGATGGACAAAAAATGATATTCTTCGTTTATGTTCAAAAGATAAAGAAGGTAATTATAATTATTTGACTTCTGATAAATGGTATAATTATGTTTTTATTGACAAAAAACTTCCTAGTGTTAGGAATGATAAAATGATGCAAGAACTGTTGAAAGCGGCAACTTACACACGTTGGATAGAAGATAATCAACTTTTTGGAATTAGTAAATATTCCTTTGTTATGAATTCTCCTATGTCATGGGCAACAAATCAATTAAAAGGTAACTATTTTAGAATCGTTCAGTCTGTATTCTTGCAAAGGGTTTCACTTATTCGATTTTCAGAAGAAATAGCTCTACTTTCTCATTCAAATACAGTGTTAGCAACCGAATTATATCAACTATATTTACAATTTGTTTCTACTTTTTATCAAAGGGAGATTAGCAC
>JBJXHA010000515.1:0-8825 GCA_046160275.1 Bacteroidia bacterium
TAAGAGTTGCGAACCCTAATAAATAAACCTAATTTTTTAATATTTTTTTTCGATATTCAATCCCATCATAATGCACAATAAGCAAATAAATTCCCGTAGATAATTGCGATAAAGGAATCGTTTGATTGCCTTTGTAACGCGAAAAGAACACATTTTGTCCAGAGGTGTTATACAAAGAAACGGTATAGGTACTACTTTCTTGTTGCCATGAAATCGCCAAACTATCTTTGACAGGACTTGCGGAAAGCCCAAAAGGAAATGGGTTTTCTACATGATGTGCTTGATTTTCAATGCTTCCACCAAATAACCATTGATAGGCTTCGGGATATTCTTGTCGCCACAACCATTCGCTATGTTGCCCATTGGGAATTACTTTTTTATGAATTTCTTCCTTAGAAAAGCCTACACTTAGCAAGGTGTCCATCATGCGCTCCACATCTCCCACCATCGCTTGGCTTTCCTGTCCTCCACACATAAAGTAAAATTTCATATTTGCCTTTTTTCCCGTTTCCTTGATTTGATGATAACAATCAGGGGTAAACCAAAAAGAAGGAGAAAAAATGCCCAATTTCCCAAAAATTTCTTGATGCGCAATGCCGCCATACATAGAAATCAAGCCGCCCATAGAACTTCCCATCAAGCCTGTATTTTCCCTGTCAGAAAACGTGCGATACGAGGCATCAATGTGCGGTTTTAGCGTTTGGATGATAAATTGCATATATTTTTCGCCTTCGCCTCCGCCATGTGTAGGATGCTTCCAAGCCGCATACTCGTTAATACGGTCAGCCCCACCATTGTCAATGCCCACGACAATTGCAGGCGAATAACCTGCCGCAAACAGTGTTTGCATTGCCTCATCTATGCCCCATTCTCCAAAAGCAGAAAACACATTGTCAAACAAATTTTGCCCGTCGTGCATATACAAAACAGGATAACGCTTAGCCAAATTGAGTTCGTAATCGGGAGGCAAATATACCCAAATTCTTCGTTTTCTGCCTAATTGTGGCATCAAAAATTCGGTTTGCAAAATGTGAACGCTGCCCACAATTGTATGGTTTTGAAGCATATCTTTCCAGTTAACAATTTGATGATGAATAACTTGGGACTTTTTAATTTCTAATTGATGATTTGAAGGAACAGAACCATCTGTTTTTACTTCTTCTTGCGACCAATCGCCTCTTGTGAATTTATATTCTAAGTGTTCTCCTTTTTTTAATCCCTTAATTTTTACTTGATAAGAGCCATCTTTTTGTAATTTCATTTTATAATTTTCATCTTTCGGATTCCAATTGTTAAAGTTACCGACTGCATAAATGCTCATTTGGGGTTGAGGTTGTAGCAGGGTAACTTTTAAGGTAATTTGGCTAAAGGCTTGGTAATTAAAGAAAAGTAGGCAAGTATGCGCCACAAGTTGATATAACTTACCTATTCCATTTTTTAAAAATTGGTAGAAAGTAGAAAGGAATTGCATAAATTAAGTGAGATGAAAACAATCAATATCGGAATTATGTTAAAATTTTTCTCTTGGTAATACCTAAATGCAAGGTTGTTGTAAGATGAATTTTTAGGATTTTGATACTTTAGCGTGGGGCTTAAGCCCCACGCTAAAGTATCAAAATCATTACCTTACGCAACCACCCTCATCTTACGCTTCTACTTTTACCGCAACTACCTCCACAATTTCAGGAACGAATCTTTGTACGGTATCTGCAATGCCTGCCTTCATCGTCATATAACTCATGCTACAACTACCACAATTTCCGAGCAATTCTACCTCTAACACCATGTCTTCGCGGATTTGATGAATGCGAACATCGCCGCCATCTGAGCGCAAATAATCGCGGATAGTAGCCAAAGCGGTTTCTACTTTTTGATATAATTCTTCCATTTTCATTATCACTAGATTGCGCATTTTTTAGAGTTCGGAGCTTTCTACAAAGTTCCGAACTCTAAAAAATGCACAGATATTTTTTTAATTAATTAACTTTTACAGCTCCGCCACCCGAAAATTTCATTATATGAATCGCTTGATTGTCTTGCTCTCCATCAAAATTATAATCAATCAAAATGCCCTTATAACGTGGCGATTCACGCAAATATTTGCTAAGATTTTGCATATCAGGCGCATCATCAATTACTTGCAACAAATAAGAGCCCATGTCATAGCCCCGCAAATTATTTTCAGAAGGAGGAATATTATATTTTGAAAGATGTTCATTGTAATATTTTACAAAATCATTGCTATCTTCATTTGGCAAATAAGAATTGGTGTATAAAATCCCTAAACGCTCTTTGACTTCTCTTTCCACAGAACTTACCGCCTCCACGTCAGGGTGCATCATCAAACGAGGGCGTTTACTCCCTAAGCCTGTCAAAAATGCGCCCATCACATCGGCACTTGCAATTGGAAAATATACTATATCTGGGTTGCCCATTTGCCCTATATAATAAGGCACGCCATTGATTGATTTTTGTGGAATCGAGTCAATTTCAATCATTTTAATGGTGCCACCAAGTGCCTCAAAAGTATTTTTAAAGCCTGTTACCATTTCTTTGGTAGAAGATTTTCTATCGTTCCAAACTACGGCATTTTTTGCCCCTAAACGCATAAAAGCGTGTTCTGCCATGCGTTTTCCATGAACAGCAGCCGAAGGACGCAACAAAAATACATTCTTTTTACCTGCTACCAAACTTCCCGTAGGACTAACAGGTACAATTTGAGGAATCCCTTTGCGCTCCGCCCAATCGCCAATCACACGAGATTGTTTGTTATAAATTTCCCCAATAATCAGGTCAGGATACAAAGTTTCTAGCTCCTGCAACTGCTTTTCCACCACCGTATTTTCTCTTTGTGTATCAAATACTTTCAGATAAACCCGCTTTTTTCCTTTTGCCGAATATTCTTCAATAGAACGTTGCAAGCCTTCATAAATATCCAAAGCTACTTGGCTTTTTTCTGGAATTTCTCCTTTTGCCAATGCTTCAACATTCGTACCATCTATAAATAAAGGCAGAAAAACCGCAATTTTCACGATGTTCTTGTCTTCAATTTTCGTAATCTTTTTCTTTTCTGCCAATAAAATAGAAAGGAAATTAGAGTCTTTGCCTTCATTTTTAAAAGCAGTATAAAGTTTTTTTGCATCAGCTTTGCGGTTATCACTTACCAAACGATAGCAAAGAATTTCTAAAATATCTTTCTTTAACGCTTCGGGAACTTGGTTGTATAAATTCTCCAAAGTAGTTGTTTCACAAGTATTTAACGCATGATATTTAAAACTGTTTAAACATTCCTTAGAGATTTCCCCCTCAACGGCATCTTGGTGTAAACGCAACAATTCCTCCATTCCTTTGCCAATAATTAGCTCTTCTTGTTGCGCCACACGCATCAAAGCCAAATGATATTTTGCCTCTTCTCCATATTTAGAAAGGGGAAATTCTGTAATAACTTGATTAAAATACAAACCTGCATTTTTCAAATCATTAAGGTAATAATAACACATTCCCGACAAGTAAATTGCCGCAGTCGTAGATTGATTGTAAGGGCGAGAAAGCGCATCTTCAAACATCTTAATTGCTTGGGTATAATTGTTATTTTTGAGATAACGTTTTCCCATAGATACCATTTCTGTCGCGCCATTATCACGAGGAACTGTACCCGTTTTGGCAGGTTGGGCGAAGGTTAATTGAAATAAACCCGCGAATAATAAAGTAAGTATAATTTGTTTCATATAGCTAAGCTTTTTAGACCGAATGGGATTGCGAAAAATACGGTAAGGTCTAATTTTGAATGCACAAAGATAGTTAGCTTAGGGATATGTTTCCAAAGAATTTGCCTTTTTTTTAGTAGAAAGTTCCTAGCCACCTAAAATAAATGACATTTTTGCAAAAAACGATATTTATTTAATGCGCAAAGTCAGCCCAAGGCGTTTCCTTTGGCAAGGAAATTTGAAGCGTAAGGGCTTCTTTTTTAATAGGATGCGTGAAGGTAAGCGAAGTTGCCATTAAGCAAATGCACTTATTCGACAAAAAATTGGTTTTCCCATATTTTACATCACCACAAATAACGCAGCCAATACTTGCCAGTTGCACACGAATTTGGTGCTGTCGCCCTGTTTTAGGATAAATTTCGACCAAGGCTTTTTGATGATGCGTAGCTAATACTTTATAAGATAACACCGCCAATTTTGCGCCATAAACTGCTTTTTGATAAGCTTTTACGATGTTTTTAGCGGGTAATTTTGCCAAATAATGTTGCAACTCTCCTACCTCATTGCTAGGGGTATTTTCGGTTACTGCGCAATAGGTTTTTTGTATCTTATTTTGTTGAAAATCAGCCGACATGCGCGCTGCCGCCTTTGAAGTTTTTGCAAACATCAAAAGCCCCCCTGTTGGTCTATCTAGGCGATGCAACAAAGCCACATACACATTTCCCTCCTTTTGATAAGTCGTGCGTAAATATTCTTCCACCCATTCTACCGCGCTCAAATCTTTTGTTTCATCTTTTTGCGAAGGCATTCCAAAGGGCTTATTGATAACCAATAAATGATTATCCTCAAAAACAATCGTAGGCTGCATTTTTTTACCGCTATTTTTAATAATTACCAATCTGCTGTGTCATGCCCAGCATTACATTTCTACCCAACGACTATCTTCTTTGATTAAGTCAATCAGTTTATCTACAGCTTCGGCAGTTTTGACGTTTTTCATCACCACTTCTTTGCCACGATAAAGGGAAATTTTGTCCACCCCCACGCCTACATAGCCATAGTCTGCATCTGCCATTTCGCCGGGACCATTTACGATGCAGCCCATGATTCCAATTTTTACCCCTTTTAGGTGTTCTGTTTTGGCACGAATCCGCGCCGTAGTTTCTTGCAAATCAAATAAAGTTCTGCCACAAGAAGGGCAAGAAATATATTCGGTTTTGGTAATTCTCATTCTCGACATTTGTAAACAACCAAATACCGTTTTCATCATCAAAGAAGTAGCCTTTTCCATAAACACACCATCAATTAAACCATCAACTAAAAGCGTACTTAGGTCAGAAGAAAGGCTAAGTTGTGCTTTTGCCTCGTTGGTGAGTTGCAAGGTTTCAGGCAAGTGCGTATCAGAATAAGGCAAATTATGATGTTCGCGCAGCATGACCAACATAGGAGCTTTGATGCCTGCATTGGTAAGGGTGTAAATCATTTTGCGATAATGATAGGTAGGAATCACCTCATCACTGTCTAATACTAGCACCGCATTTTTAAAATGGGCGGCATTTTGGATAAAATATATCAAATTATCTTCTGCGATTCTTATGAATACCGCTTGATATTTGGGGATTTTTATCGTATTCGGGGCTGAAAAATAAGGAAAAGTAGTTGCCTGTTTCTCTTTATCAAAAGTAGCCCAAGTTTCAGCGTTATAAATTGCCTTTAATCCCCCTGGTAACTCAAAATCAGGCACATTGTTACCCAAATATACAAAATCTGCCGCAATGTCCGAAGCATTATATTTGTCCAAAGCAGGTAAATAATGCCAACCCATTTCCTTCAAATCTTCTACTTTTTTAGATTTTGCGCGAATATCGCCTATGACACGCGGAACTTCCAAGCCACCTATGTTTGCACAAGTTTCGCTTTTTCTTCTTTCAAAAGCATAGGGAGAAAAAGGCAATTTTTCGTTTGTATCTTGCCCCATTCGAAGCAAATTCGCTTGTTTTACATAATAATCCACCAAGAATTTTGCCACAGGCATCTCATATTCAGGCTCTTCGGTCAGAGAAACGCGAACCGTATCCCCAATGCCGTCCATGAGCAAAGTCGCAATGCCCAAAGCTGATTTCACACGCCCATCTTCGCCTTCGCCTGCTTCCGTAACGCCCAAATGTAAAGGATAAACGCGCCCATGCTTCAACATTCTTTCCATCAACAAACGATAGGCTTGCACCATCACTTGCGGATTAGAGGCTTTCATGGAAATGACGAGATTATGATAATTAAAATCCTCACAAATTTGCAAAAACTCCCAAGCCGACTCCACCATACCCAAAGGAGAATCCCCATATCGGCTCATAATTCTATCAGAAAGTGAACCATGATTTGTGCCAATGCGCATCGCAGTTCCGTATTCCTTGCAAATTTTTACCAAAGGCGAAAATTTCTTGTAAATTCTATCCAATTCCGCTTGATAAGAAGCGTCAGAGTATTCAATTTCTTCGAATTTCTTTTTATCTGCATAATTCCCAGGATTTACCCTTACTTTCTCCACAATTCGCGCTGCTACCTCTGCCGCATTAGGGGTAAAATGAATATCCGCTACCAAAGGTACAGAGCAACCTCGCGCCCGCAATTCCTTTTTGATATTGGCTAAATTTTCCGCTTCCTTAATACTTGGAGCCGTAATTCGCACCAATTCACAACCCGCCTCCACCATTCTTAGGCTTTGTTCTACCGTTTTTTGCGTGTCCATCGTGTCGGTAGTCGTCATAGATTGTATGCGAATCGGGTGATTGCCGCCCATCAACAAATCGCCAATTTTTACCTCGATGGAAGGAATACGTTGATAAGAAAAATGAGAAAGTAGATAATTCATGCAGAAATGTATGATAAAATTTGATACAAATTTAGGAAATGCTAGGCTATAAACAAACGAAAAGCGTAGATAGTTTTGCAAAAATACGATGGCAGTAGGTTCGTTGTTGCTGGTTTCGGCATAATAATAAGACCTACTACATTTGTAGTCTATACAAAAGCTTAGGCATCTTTTGTGCTTCATTTGTCGTTATTAACAAGATGAGAGATAAAACCTCTATAAGCAAAGATTTTGTACGGAACTTATCGAAGGATTCTAACTAAGAAAAACTAAGATTACTTTACACTAAGTATCCGTTACAAGTTAGCTTATGTTTTTTAAGGGTTAATAGATTGATTATGAATTAATTGTGTTGTTTTTACTATCAACTATTACCTATCAACTATTCGAAAATTAGTAGTTACAACTAAAATATCTTTAAGATGGAAAGTCAAAACAACCACTCCAAGTGGTTTTATGTTTTCTTGGCAGTTATTACTATGATTAACATTTGCCAAGCAAGGTTTACAGAATTGTTTCATGACGAAGCATACTATTGGATGTGGTCAAAAGATTTAGCTTTAGGCTATTATGACCACCCGCCTTTCATTGCATGGATTATCAGTCTAGGTAATAGCCTGATTAACAATGAACTAGGGGTTAGATTCGTAACCGTTTTTTTGCACACAATGGTTTTGTATCTTCTTTATCTTTTGACAGATAAAGAAAAACCGCTTTTATTTATCACATTGCTTCTCTGCATTCCTTTCATTCATATTGGAGGTTTTTTTGCGGTACCCGACTCACCTTTTATTTTCTTTGTAGCATTGTATTTTTACTTTTACAAGCGATTTTTAGCATCGGAAAGCATACTTAATAGCTTTTTGCTTGCATTATCTGTTGTGGGAATGTTGTATAGCAAATATCACGGGCTAATGGTAATCTTTTTTACCCTACTTTCTTATCCCAAATTGTTAACAAATAAAAAGTTTTGGGGGATAGTAGGAATGTGCTTGTTGATGTATTTGCCTTTTTTTTATTGGTCTTACGAACATCAATTTGATACACTAAAATATCATTTAGGAGGAAAAACGAGAAGGGGCTACCAACTTTCGTTTACCGTTGATTACCTAGTGGGCGAAATATTAGCTACCGGCGGGATAATAGGGGGATTTTTGTTGATGAATTTATACAAGGTGAAATCCCAAAATACTTTTGAAAGTGGCTTAAAATGGGCAGGAATAGGCATTTTTATTTTTTTATTTCTATTAAGTTTTCAGCAAAGAGTAGAAGTAAACTGGACGGCTGCCGCTTTTATCCCCCTTATTTTATTAGGCTATAAATCGCTTAGAGAATCTCCTCAATACACTCCTTTATTTTATAAAATAGCAATTCCTACGATTGCAATTATGCTGATTGCCCGTATTTTTTTGATGTATAACTTTGTATTTGGTTATGCCAAAAATATAAGGTGTGAATATCATTATTGGAAAAATTGGGCAGCAGAAATTCAACAAGTAGCTCAAAATGAGGCAGTTATCTTTTGTAATAATTATCAATTTGCTGCAAAATACTTATTTTACGCCAATTATAAACAAGATACCTTGACGCAATTATCCACTTCCTTAAATAGTTTGCATTATCGTCATAATCAATATGATATAGCAAATTACGAGGAGAAAATGCAAGGAAAAGACGTTTTGTTGCTGAATAGTTATAAGTTTAGAGAAAATTTACCTTCTTTTTCAACCCAAAACAATGAAACGTATTATTATTTAAAAGTGCATAATTTCCATAGTTTTAACAAAGTAAAACTCACATTTGAATTGCCTAAAACAGAATTTAAACCTAATGAATCAGTCAAAATTCCGATAACATTGGTGAATGCATATCCTTATCCTTGCCACTTTTCGGCTTGTGAGGAGTTGCCGACTACGATAGGTCTTACTTTTTGGCAAAAAGGGGTGCATAAATGGGAATATTCTCAAACCTTTGCTGAGGCATTGGCAAATACAGTGTTAAATGATACTTTACATCGTATAATTACGGTAAAAATGCCAGCCCAAGCAGGTAATTATGAAATGAGCTTTTCCTTGAATTTAGCAGAAATTCAAACAGGTTTTAATGCTTTTATTTTAACAATAAGTATGGGTTGCAAAAAAACGATGAAAAAACGATAGTAAAAAAGTATAAAAAAAAGTAGTATATTTGAGGTCAAAATTAGAGATAAAAATGGGAAGAAGACGACAGTTAAAACTAAGCGAAAA
>JBJXHA010000516.1:0-3509 GCA_046160275.1 Bacteroidia bacterium
ATAAAATGCATGACCAAATTTCTCTCATGCAGCTTTGGATTGATTCAAATCCTGCTTACTTTTATTCCAAATTATTTTAACAACTGAGACCGTGGGGTGTGGTTATTTCACACTCTGACGTTACCTGCAACTGTGGCAGACGACACAACGACAAAAGAAAGAATGAAAATTATAACTTGGAATTGTAATATGGCTTTCCGAAAAAAAGCGGAGTTTATTCTGACAGAACAGCCAGACATTCTAATCGTGCCTGAATGCGAAAATCAAGAACGACTTTCATTTGGACTTTATACAAAACAACCAACAGATTTTTTTTGGTATGGCGACAATCCACATAAGGGAATTGGAGTTTTTTCATACAGCGACTTCAAAATTAAACTGCTTGACATTCACAACCCTGACTTCAAATACGTTTTGCCATTATCAGTTTATAACGACAATATCAACTTGACAATTTTTGCAATATGGTCGCAGAAACCAGACAAACACGACTGTTATACAGAGCAGGTATGGAACGCAGTTCATTTTTACAGTAACCTGTTAGACAACCAAAATGTAATTCTTGCAGGTGACTTTAATAGCAATTCAATTTGGGACAGACCTAACAGAATTTACAACCACACAAATCTTGTTGACTATTTAAAGACAAAAAACATTTTAAGCACTTATCATTATTTCCATAATCAAACTCAAGGCCAGGAAAAAGATAATACACTTTTTATGCACCGAAAAATTGACAGACCATATCATATTGACTATTGTTTTGCATCTTCAAACCATATAGAAAAACTAAAAAATGTTGAAGTTGGTGCTTACGAGACCTGGACAAAACATAGCGACCATAAACCATTAACAGTAACAATTGACCTATGACGACAAAAAGAACAGCAGCAGCTAACATATAAGGCTTAAACGAAGTTCTACTTCGATTTAAGCATGCGTTGAACGAACCTTCGGTGGCGCGGGTTTCATGAGGAAATTTGGACTTATGGGTATTCAATAATTTTCGGTGTCGTCTTAGGAAGAGTGCTCGACACTTTTGCGAAAAATCAATGGGATTGTACGATCATTTTCACAAGTCTTCTGATTAAAAAGTACGGTTAAGCTGAGATATCGAAAAACCTTGCCTCCAGCTTCTGACAAATGGTGCTCTCCAGACTCACCATCTCTATCTGGTTTCTATCAGAAGCTTGAATAATTGCAAGCCGAAATTTGCCTCACACATCCTTGGATCAAATCACAACTTGCTTACTTTTATGCCAAATTATTTTAACAATGGAGGATTGTGGTATGAGGTTATTTCACGCGTGTCCCGATCCTTCGGGGGTCTGACGTTATAGGCAATGCTTTGACGACAGTGCTTAATCAAATTTTACTGCAAAAAATAATCAGACACGACAGACAATGAAAAAACTTTTGACACTTTTAATCATCGGCTTAACGGTTAACATTTGTTTCGCACAGCGGGACACTCTTGTTTTTCCACCATCATTACAGTTGAGTTTCCCTGAAAAAAGTTGGGTGAGATATTTCAATTACACCAAAGCGATGTTTATGCCAGGCACACTTACCTTTCAAAATATCAACAACGAGGAGTTACAGATGGAGGCACAATCAGGACAAGTGAGAGACCTAAGTTTGTCGCCAGAAAAAATTATTGCTTATCTCCAAAAGTCAACTGATGAAATAAAAACCAAAAAGTCCTTTACAAGAAATGAATGTAGTGTTATCCCTTTCGAATATTCAAAAAATGAAGGTGATGACAAACTTAAATCAGAGTACCAGGGATACATTGTTTTCAAATACAACTTAGCCTACTTTGCTTTTATTTCGCTTTGTGCTCCTGAGAAACTTACTGCACAACTTGATTCATCTTTAAACGATTTACTGAATTCAATAGACCTACTCACACCCGACATCATTGATAAAAGGGAAGGACTCCCTATTAATGAAAAGAACTTTGACAGTTTGTTGGTTAAAGAGCAAGAGGCTGGTTTACGGAGTATTAAAAATCAATATGGCACATCAGAATTAGATGCCGCAACTGAGCAATCTTTTCGTGACCAAATTACAATTGAGTTGTGGAAAAAAGTGGAATATCAATATACCCACGAAAAATATTTCACCTTTGAGAATAACATCAAAAATGGACACGAACCTTTCAATGATTGGTTGGATTATGAATTAGAAGACAAGGAATTTGATGAACTTAAATTTTATAGAGCATTTGATGGCAATATTCATGGAGAAACAAGTGATGGGTTTGACCTTGCCGTAGATAGTTTTATGCGAGTGGAATCAAATTTCCCAAAAGAGGCGGAGACACAATGGATATATTTTTCAAAAGATTCAAGTGCAACAAAAACTCTTTATTGGGCTTTGACAACAGCTTTTGTAAAGGATAGTTCAACAGAATCAATAATCGTCTATTGTTTCGAAAAAAGAGACGGGAAGTGGGACCAAAACCATATTTCATTCAAAGAAAAATATAATTTCCCCTTTGATGATGTGAATATTTCAAACTTCTACTCAATTTACACATACCCTTCAGAACAAAAGACAAAAGGAACTTTTATTGTTGTTGCAAACAAAAGAACCGATGCCTTCTACATTGGCAACAGCCAAGTCAATAAAACAAATTTTATCAAAACCGAAGATGCACTTGCTCATGATTTTGACGCATCATACTTTCTAAACCTAAGTGATTCCATCCACTGTTATATGCTTGACAAACATTACAACAACTACATTGAAAGCAGACAATACTATTGGGAAATAGTGGAAGATAAAAAGCTATTTGCAGAAATAAAAAAGCATGATGTTTACGATATACTCGTGGACGAAGAGCAAAAAAAATCAAAGAGAATAAATGAGGACAGAGTTGTTTCAGTTGCTCATGACATTCTTATAGAGCCAATACCACCTATAAAAAGAATTTACACAACCGCTCTCTTATTTGGTGACATAAATAAAAACGGTGTTCAGGACTGTTATACTTTTTCTGCTTCCAATGGGGAGTTGAAAAGCTATAAAGTTTGCGAGATTACAGACAGCGGTGTCATACAGTTGGAAGCAAACGAAGTCCTTTCCAAGGCAATTTCCGAAACAACTTTATTTAAGAAAATTCAAAAAATATCACTAAATCCCATTAATGACGAAAAAGAATTGCAAGCACACTTTTAGACTTTATTGCCCAGCATGAAACGATACATCTTCGCGGACCAAACGGCACATGCCACTAACAGAAGATTAGAAGAGATTTTTGAAAAGGGGGCTTTGCAATTGCTTTTGAAGACATTCAGAGATGGTCTACAAATTTGCAATGACAAAAATGTTGAATGGGTTTCGCTCTTGCATTGACGGACGAAGAACTACCGCTAAAATTTGCAATAGGCGGGGTATCGAGCTCCACAGGCAGTTTTGCGGTAGCCAATAGTTCAGTTCTCCGCATGAACATTTGTGGAAAAAGGCCCGCTCATCACAAATTTGCCAACCGTTAAACCACTGCA
>JBJXHA010000517.1:0-3054 GCA_046160275.1 Bacteroidia bacterium
CCTATTGTGTTCTGCACTGCTTTTGATGAGTATGCCTTGCAAGCATTTCGAGCAAATGGCGTAGAATATTTGCTAAAACCTTTTAATCAAGAAATGGTAGCAAATGTTTTTGAAAAGCTAAAACAATTACAAAACCTACCCCTCCAACAACCGACTTGGTTGCAACAAATGCTAACAAGTTTTCAAAAACCCGAAAAAATAAAATCTTTATTGGTTTATATGGCAGACAAAATCAAGCCAATTGCCGTTGAAAAAGTGGCACTATTTTATCTAGCGCAAGAAAAAACCTATTTACAAACCTTTGACAATGAAGTACATTTGCTCAATCAAACGCTCAACGAGTTAGAACTATTGGTAGGAGAGGATTTTTTTAGAGCAAATCGCCAAACGCTCATTCACCGCCATAATCTTTTGGAAATTGAGCAATATTTCTCCAGAAAACTCCTCATCAAACCGTTGAAACCTCATTCAGAAGCGATTGTTGTGAGCAAAGAAAAAACCGCAGAGTTAATTCGGTGGGTAAAAGGAGAAACTTAAATTAAACACGAATTTCCCTCTTTTTATTACGATTTATTGAAATTTTGACACAGTACATAAAACCTTTTATGATTTTATCAGTCTTAATCATTGTTCACAAAGAAGAACAATTTTAGGGTATTTTACCTTCATTTTATTTAATCATTTAATCGTATGAAACAGTTGTTTAAATCAGCCTTAGTGCTACTCGCGTTTGGTTGTATGTTTGCCGCGCCTACTTTTGCGCAAAAACAAGTATCTGGAGAAGAACAAGAAGAAGTGCAAATGGTAAAATCGCCCGATGCGTATGCTGAAAACGAAACGAAAGGCGTAAAAGGGGAATTAGGGTTGAGCGATGCACAGGCGCAAGCGTTGAGAGAGATTCACAAAAAATATGCTTCTCAAATCAAGGCGATTAAGGAAGATGCAAACATTGCAAAAGAGGCGAAAAAAACGCAAATCAAAGCCTTGCGCGACAAAAAGAAAGAGGAAATTCGTTTGTTACTTACCCCTGAACAATATGCAAAATGGGAGCAAATGAAGAAAGAGAAGGGACCAAAAGGACAAGGTGGTGGAAAAGGACAAGGTGGCGGAAAAGGCAAAGGCAAGGGGAAAGGTAAAAAATAATCCCGCTAAGGTATCAAAAATAAAAAGAAAGCGTAGGCATCAAACCCCTACGCTTTCTTTTGTTTACTTTCACGCAGTAAAACTTAGTTTATGTGAGTGTTTTGGTATAAAAATTAACAATCAATATGTTAAGCCTGTTTACTGATTACTGTTAATTGTTAACTGTTACTTATAAACTAATAATAAATCCCTCAACACCTTCATTTTTAAGCGTTTCAAGTTTATCAGTAGCATCATTACGGCTATTAAACACACCTACCACAATTTTGTAAATGTTTTCGCCGTCTTGTGTGATTTGTTTCAGTTGTACCTGCGCTTCGCCTTTCTCTTTATATGAGTTTACCATTTGCTGCGCAAAAGTCATATCTTTGAAAGCTCCTACTTGCACCGCATATTTAGGCATTTTGCGCTCTACTTTTGCAGTAACAATTTCTTTAGGCGGAGTCGTTTTTGCAGGCTTAGGACTTGCCGCTTTAGGAGTAGTTGTCGGCATCAAACTGCGTACAGTTGGAACATCACTGTACTTTGGACGCGCTGCCGCTACTTTTTCGATAGGCTCTTGCTTAGGCGGGCTAAAACTAGGTGTAGCACTTTGCGCATAGCGGTCAACCAAAGGTCTTTCCACAACGGTAGGCTTTTCTACGGGTTGGGATACAGGAGCATTAAACCCTTCTTGCGCGTGAGCAATCGGAACATCAAACTTAAACCCTGCGGGATATTCTACTTTTGCAATCTCCATCTGCGTTTTAGGTTTAGCTTGATAGTGTGCACATTTTCCAGGGCAAAAACCAGGTTGTTTCATATTATGAGCCTCTGTTTGCAAATTACCTATCATTGTTTCAGGCTCTTGATAGCCCTCAATTTCATAAATAGGTTTGCCTTGCGGAGTAAAAATCGTCACATTTGGGAAATGATAGACCCCAAATTTCGCAGCCAAATCAAATCCATCAAACGAATAACAATCAACACGATAGGCGAGATAATTTCTAGCAATGTAATTTGCTACTTCCTCATCGTTGAAAGTAATGTCATTCATTTTTTGGCTAGATTGACAATCTTCTTTGTAGAAACAAATAAAAAAAGGTTTGTTTTCTACACGTGCTTGCTCTTTTAGTTGCTCGTAACTGCCACTAAAAAAGCGTGTATCACTTGCAATCATATTCTCAAAAGAGAAGCAAGTAAGTAAAAGGAGAAAGAACGAATTAAGACATTTCATAAAAATAAGTAATGCTGACAACTATAATAAATGGGCTACAAAATAATATACAAAGGTAAAAACATAAACCGAGAAATACAAATAATATGATAACGATATTATTATTTTGAATAATATATTTCTTGCCATTTTTTATTTAACGTAAAATTATATTTTACAAAAAAACACCCCACTATCAAATTGTTAACGAATACTTATTCTTTTAGAATATCAATCCTTTTTCAATTTCCCCACAATTTGCTTAATCAGTTGAGTATCATTCAAACTATGCCCCAAACCTTTGGTTCTTATAAATTCGGCTGCCACATAATTACGCGCAATTTTTCCACCCTCCGAAAAAGGCACGTCCTTGTCCTCTTCATCATGCACAATAATGCCCGAAACTTTCAACTCTTTCACAAAATTTGCCATCGAATAATACGCCACAGGCTTTTGAAATATATCCTCGAAATAAGCAGTTAACACCTTGCGCGTAGGCTGCCATAAACCCAAGAAATTAGAGAATTTTTCCAACACATTTGCCACATCAGAAGGCGCACCCAAACACACAACTTGCTGAATAGAAGATACTTGAAAATGGGTAAGCAAAAACAATGAAGCCATGCCACCTGCCGAGTGTCCAATGAGAATATCAGGTTGATACTGCTGACAAGCCACATACAAAGAATCGGCATACCATAAAGCTGTAAATTCCT
>JBJXHA010000518.1:0-3152 GCA_046160275.1 Bacteroidia bacterium
CAACTAAGTGGACAACTTTTGCTCGGAAACGAACATCTAGGCAGCCAAATGTTGGGCATGGCAAAAGAAGTATTAGACTTTGATAGACTCATCCCTTTAGAAGAATATCTTGCTGAAATACAGGCTGTTACAGCAGAGCAATTATGGGAGGTAGCAAATGTTTATTTTGAAGAAAGTAAACTTTCTCGTTTGACCTATTTGCCATCGGAAGCGGAATAAATATCAGTGAACAATTATCAGTAAACAGTTATCAGAAGTAAATATTTGATTTTCAAGTAGATATAAATTCATAATTAGTAACTTACTTGTATTGAGCTTGCTGAAATATTTTGTTTGTTATTAAACGGAAAATACGCAACCCAAAATTTCAGCGAAAAAAAGAAGTGTTCAAATCTGTGATAAGACTTGAACACTTCCTTTTTTTATAAGTAAGGACAATTACCAGCCCCCCAATTTGTTAGGGAAACCACCTCCGATAATTCGGATAAGGTCAATGAAATACCAAATACCAAAACCTGCTCCTGATATCAACTGCAAAACCCCTACCAAAATGTCACCCATGTAAAAACGATGAACCCCCAATACTCCCAAGAAAATACAAAGCAACAACGCTACTAAACGGCTTTTTCCGCCATCTTTTGTACGAAATTCTGTTACTTTTTGTTCTAACTTGGCAAATGCTTTCGTAATAAAATTACCTTTAGCAACCTCTTTTGTGGGTTGAGGCAAGTTGTTAATCGCGTTAGCAGTTGTAGGAACGGTAGTTGGTGCGTTTACACCTGCAAAGACATTTCCAAAAAGGAAAATGGAAACGAAAAAGAAAATAACTCGAATCATAATAAAGTAAAATTAATTAAGTAATAGTTTACGAAGCAAACTTAATGTACTTTCTTGAGATTTCCAAATAGAATACACATTTTTTTTTAGCGAAAGGAAATAAACCTACTATATAATTTTTTAGTGCGTAGAAATAGTTTACGTGCAAAGCGAGTAAATCCCTTCTTTTTTCAAGAAAAAATGTATTTCTTTGTCCTTTCTTATCAAAAATATACAGCAAAATGAAGCGTTTTTTTTCTCCTTTCTATCAATATATCGCGCTACTTAGCCTTTTTATCTTAACGTTAATTATTTTTCGATGCAATCAACCTGCCGCGACTACTTACAGTTCCCTTGATAAAAACACGAAATATGTAGGAAATAAAACTTGTGCTTCTTGCCATAAAGACATTTATGAATCTTATTTGCAAACGGGAATGGGAAAGTCTTTTTACCAACCTAACAAAGCAAATATCATTGAGAAATTTGATGAAAAAGCCCTCGTGTACGATACCTACAGCAATTTTTATTATTTTCCTTATTGGGCAGGAGATTCGATGTATGTCATGGAATTTCGTTTGGAGAAAGGAGATACAACTTATAAAAGAGTAGAAAAAATTGATTATATCGTAGGTTCTGGGCATCAAACGCGGTCTTATCTCTTGGCAAAAAATGATTATTATTATGAAGTGCCGATAACTTGGTACGTAAGCAAGCAAATTTGGGCATTAAGTCCGGGTTATGACAAAGGAAATAACAGCAGATTTAACCGCGAAATTGGAGAAGAATGTATGGCTTGTCATACAGGAAATTTTGAATTTGTGGAGGATAGTAAGCACCGTTTTCATAAAATAGATTTAGGAATTGATTGCGAGCGTTGCCATGGAGCTGCGGGCGAACACATTGCAAAGATGCAAAAAGGCGATGAAGTTGATGTGGGAAAAGAAATAGATTATAGCATTGTCAATCCTGAAAAATTAACGATAGACAAACAATTTGATATTTGCCAGCAATGCCATTTGCAAGGGACGAACATTATTAAGACAAAATCGGTACGGGATTTTAAACCTGCCATGAACCTGAAAGATGTATATGACATTTTTTTGGAAGAACCCCAAGAAAATGAATTTGGCATTGCCTCTCATGCCGACAGGTTGAAGCAATCGAAGTGTTTTTTACAATCTGGCAACAAACTCACTTGCACGACTTGCCACAATCCGCATGAATCGGTGCATAAAACCGATGCAAATGTGTATATTAAGCAGTGCCAAAATTGCCACAAAGAAAAAGGTTGCAAGGAAACGGTGGCGGCAAGGGAAATGAAACAAGATAATTGCGTAACTTGTCATTTGCCAAAAGGCGGCACAAATGACATTCCGCACGTGAGTTTTCACGACCATAAAATTAGGGTGGTAAAAAATAGTACAGCGCAAGAAGTCAAGGAAATAAAGGAATATGTGAAACTAATCGCTGCTACTTCCGATAAAATAGACGACATTACCAAAGGCAAAGCGCATTTGCAATATTTTGAACGCCACAATAAAAATGCCTATTATTTGGCAGAAGCAGATAAACTCATTCCTGCGCAGGAAGAAGATGAAAAAGCGAGGGTGTATTTTTATCAAGGAAAGTACAACGAGGCGATAACTTTGGCGAATCAAGCATTGACAAAAGGCGAAAATAAAGTGTTGATTTACTTTTTGTTAGGAGAAATTTATGAAAAGCAAAATAATTTTAAATTGGCTTTTGACAATTACGAAAAAGCTTATCAAGCCAATCCTGAAGCCGTAGAAGCAGGCTTAAAAGCAGGAACGATGATGCTGAAAGCGAATGTGGGAAATGTGGCAATTTTACCGCAAGCCCAAGTGCGTTTTGAGACCTTATTGGCATTGAAACCCAAAGATGAGCGTATTCATACCAATTTAGGTTTTGTGCTGATGAACCAACAAAAATTTCCTATCGCCGAGAAATATTTCTTGCAATCGCTCGCGCTCAATCCCGACTATCAACCTGCGGTTGAAAACTTGATGTACCTTTCGCTTGCCACCAATGAAAAAGTAAAAGCCCAAAGCTATTTTGATAAACTCTTAAAAATCAACCCCAATTATGCAAATAAAGAAGCAATAAAGGCACAATTGAAATAAGAAATGCTTTTAACTTCCAAATTTACACCTTATTTTGGAATTTCCATTTTATGGAAATTTCAGCGATTTTTTTTGTAAAAAAGTATAAATATAATTTGCAAAATATGAAAACAATTTTTACTTTTGCGATATAGAGTTCTTTTATCTCTCCCGCAATTAAATTTTTGCCTCTTTTCTCAGTAGAAAAGGTGC
>JBJXHA010000519.1:0-3484 GCA_046160275.1 Bacteroidia bacterium
TTACAGAGCTTCCTTTTAGTAGTAATAAATTTACTTGTTTTCATCCTTCCCTTTCGGTTGATGGACGTTATCTGTATTTTTCTTCTGATATGCCTGGCGGACAAGGCGGTTTCGATATTTATGTTGCAGAAAAAAAAGGAAACTCTTGGACTAAACCAGTTAATTTGGGTCCTAAAATAAATTCAAGTGAGGACGATGCTTTTCCTTTTATCCATGATAGTGGAGTTTTGTTTTTCGCCTCTAAGGGCGGAAAAGGCTTAGGTGGCTTTGACTTATTCAAAGTTGATTTGAATAAAACTAGTGCTGTTGCACAAAACCTCGGAGAACCGTTTAATTCTTCTGCAGATGACTTGGGCTTAATCCTAAATTCTGATGGCGATGTTGGGTATCTTACCTCAAACCGTGAAGGTGGCTTTGGTAAAGATGATATTTATTTATTCAAATGTGAAAAACGCCTTACTACAGAAACATTTACCCTTAACGGCTTAATTTCTGTAAAAGAACTTAACTCTGGAACGCGCATAGAAGGAGCTGCTGTTCGGATATTTGAAAAAAATGGCGAAGGATTTTTAGTCGGTAGTGAATATTATAACGTCAAAATAGGAACTGGCTCAAATGGCAAAGATTTAACCATCGAAACCGTTAGAAAAGCTGCGGAACAATTAGGAAAGCCTGACCGCATTACCACTTCCAATGGCGAAGCGCAATATGAAATGAAGAATGACCGCGAATATTTAATTATTGTAAGTAAGGAAGGTTATGAATCAAAAGAACTAATTTACAATACTTTTGAAAAAACTTCAGGGCTTGCATTTGTTGATATATCGTTGTCAAAATTAGGAAAACCTTATTTAAAAGCGAGTGTATTAAGCGAAAAATACAATACAGGCATTCCTAATGCTACAGTGAAGATTGTTAATTCAACTACGCAAAAAACGGAAACATTACGTACTAATGGAAATGGTGAATTCGACTTTGTACCCGAAGCCAATACAACATATTCCATTACCGTAGAAAAAGAAGGTTATAAAAGCAGCACAGAAACCGTTGTTGTTGGTAATGATTTTTCAAAACCGATTGAAAAATCATTTAAACTTACGCCAATTGAACCCGAAGTTGTTAATAAACCAATTTCAGCAGGTACGGTCATTGTCTTAGAAAAAATCTACTATGATTTCAACAAAGCCATTATTCGTCAAGGGGCTGCACAAGAACTTGATGCACTTGCTGGCTTGATGAATCAATATAAAACAATGGATGTTGAATTAGTTTCTCACACCGACTCTCGTGGAAACAATGACTACAATCAACGTTTGTCAGACCAGCGTGCTATTGCAGCAAAAGCCTATTTGGTGGCACGTGGCATTGCTGAAAACAGAATCGTAGCAAGAGGCGCAGGCGAAACTCAGCTTAGAAATCAATGTGCCGATGGTGTAAATTGTAGTGAAGAAGAGCACCAATATAATCGCAGAACAGAAGTTCGAATCATCCGAATCAATGAACCCGCAGTCCAAGTTCAATATGGCGATAAAGGGCCTGAAGCGATTAACGGAAAAAATTAATTTTCTTAGTCCTTTTAGGATATTATAAAACCTGCTTTTGTTTGAGATAAAAGCAGGTTTTTTTGTGCCAGGTTTAAAATAAAAAGTTCCTTTTGTACACAAATTCATACTTTAAGCTAAATTTGTGATTAGATTTATAATAAAATAAATTTTAAAATAAAATGAGAAAAACTCTAAGTATGACATTTTTGTGCTTCTTCATAGCACAATTCGCAATCGCCCAAGAACCCGCGCCCAACTCTTGGCAAATCACTGCCGATAAAATTGACCCGACAAAATATTTTGGCGTAACCGTAGCCAATGGCATGGTTGGTATTATTTCTTCTCCGAATCCATTGGAAGTCAAGGAAATAGTGTTGAATGGTGCATTTGACTTATATGGTCGTGGTCGGGTATCGAACATTATGAAAGTGTTTAGTTTTGCGAATATGCGCCTAGAAGTAGCTACTGCAAATAAACCTAAAGAAAATATAGCAGCAAGTGATGCTGGAACTTATGCGCAAAGTTCGATGGTTAATCGCTCGAATATTTCCAATTTCGTACAAACATTGGACATGAAAAATGCCACTTTTCAAACGACTTTTGATTTTAAAGACGTAGTTTCAGTAAAGCAAAACATGATGGCGTTGCGACATTTGCCACATTCTGCTTTGATTACAATGGAAATTACGGCAAAAAAAGATTGTGAAGTTACTCCGTATAGTTTGATAGAAACTCCTGACAATCTGAAAGATGTGAAGAATTTTTATTGGGAGGTAGTTCGTCCACACGCTTATATTCCTTTGATGACTTCGGTGGCGAAAACGCCTACGGGCAAATTGACGGTAGCCGTTTCCAATAGTTTATTGTTTGAAGACGACCACAATCATCCGCAAATTATCCATGAAGAATGGGACAATGGTATGCACTTGATGAAGTTTTCAAAACGCTTGAAAGCTGGAGAAACCTTTCGTTTTTCTGTCGTTGGTTCGGTGGTTTCCACCGCACAAACAGCTGACCCTCACAACGAAGCGGAGCGTATGACGATTTTTACTTCTTTAGAAAAAGCTCCACGTTTGCAAGAACGCCACAAAGCAGAATGGGCAAAACTTTGGCAATCAGATATTATCGTAGATGCCGAAGATGCTACAATTCAGCGTGATGTACATTCCGCTTTGTATCATTTGTATAGTTTTGTACGTGAAGGAACGGGTTATTCTATGTCGCCAATGGGATTGAGTGGCTTGGGTTACAACGGTCACGTTTTTTGGGATACTGAACTTTGGATGTATCCTCCGCTGTTGATGTTGCAACCTGACATGGCAAAGTCCACGATGGAATATCGCTACAAAGGTTTAGAAAAAGCCAAAACCAATGCTGTTTTGTATGGTTATAAAGGCGCAAAATTCCCTTGGGAAGGCGATGATACGGGTCAAGAAAGTTGTCCAGTTTGGGCATTGACGGGCCCTTTTCAACATCATATCACAGGTTGTGTTGGTTATTCGATGTGGAAATATTATCAAGTGACTAAAGATTTGAAATGGTTGAAAGAAAAAGGCTATCCTGTGATGAAAGAAGTCGCCAATTTTTGGGCTTCTCGTGCAGAGCTTGGAAGCGATGGTAAATACCACATTATCAACGTTGTATGTGCTGATGAATGGGCTGAAAATGTGGATGATAATGCTTTTACCAATGGTATTGCCAAGACCGTTTTGAATTACGCTACCCAAGCGGCTGCGCTTGTAGGCGATACGGCTGACCCAATGTGGAAAAAAGTGGCTGACAATATTATAATGTTGAAAATGGAAAATGGTGTAACGAAAGAACACGCTACCTACAAAGGCGAACCTATCAAACAAGCTGACGTAAATTTGTTGGCATATCCGCTTGGCGTGATTACTGACGAAGCGACGATTAAGAAAGACCTTGATTTTTATTGGGCG
>JBJXHA010000520.1:0-2606 GCA_046160275.1 Bacteroidia bacterium
TCCCCCCAAAACCGCCACAGTATCTCGTATATTTGTAGCAATGTCAAATACAGCCAATTGATATTCGACAGGAGAGGGTAAATTCATGGGAGCTGGTGCAGTAAATGGCAAATACAAATTATCTATAATCCTTGTTCGCATTGCCCCTGAAGGATAATACTCGGACATTCCCACTGCTGATAAACCCATACAAGCAGGATTGTCAATTTCATTGCAAAGTGGCAAATAGTTTGATAACACTAGCACACCAAAGTAAAGGTTGGGAAAACAAGTGATATTTGTGTTAAAAATATTTAACAGAGAAAGTGAGTTGGGAAGCAGGGGCAAGCAAGTAATAGGATTATCACTACAAACTAATTCAAGCAAGGTATTGGGCAAATTGGGAAGGCTAGTAAGTTGGTTATCTCCACATCCTAAAGTAAGTAGTCCCTGCGGCAGAATAGGTAAACTTGTGAGAAGATTCGTAGAACTATATAAATTCTGCAAAGTATTGGGCAGATTTGGGAGCAAAGAAAGCAGATTATTATTACAACCTAGTTCAATCAAACCACTAGGTAAAGGATTTGGTAAGGCAGAAAGTTGATTATCATTACAATAAAAACGCCAAATATTAGGAGGCAAAGGCGATGGCAATGTAGTTAATTGATTCCAAGCACATTCTAGCCTTTCTAAACCGTTGGGTAAGGTGGGTAAACTCACAAGTTGGTTTTCTTGGCAGTTGAAGTTTATCAACGTAGAAGGCAGAGGCGGCAGACTTGTAAGCGAGTTCGCCGCACAATTCAACTCTATTAGATTACTTGGCAAAGTAGGTAAAATCGTAAGTTGGTTAGAAACGCAGTTTAAATTAGTTAAATTATTAGGCAAAGTAGGTAAAATCGTAAGTTGGTTATATGAACAATCTAACGAGTTTAAGGTATTTGGTAAGTTTGGCAGGCTAGTAAGTTGGTTGCCAACACAACTCAAAGATAATAAATCGACAAAATGGGTAATGCCTTGCAAATCAACAATATTGGAAGCTCCCAAATTTAAGGTAGTGATATTTAAACTATCTATGCAAGATAACCTTAGGCTGCCTGTGCCGTAGTTTGCACAAGTGGAGCAATTTACAGCCAAATTATTAGCATCACTAATAACAGATGCGTCATTAGACAAAATCGCATTAAAAAAATTCACATCGGGAATCGTAAACGTAGCCTGCGCTTGTAGCAGCCCTACAAAACACAAAAAATAACTTAAAAAAATGTATTTCTTCATGATAATAGATAAAAATGGAACTATGACAATTTTTGTGGTTTGTACAAATTTCTTCATCTGCTCCTTTTGAAAATCATTGATTTTCAAGCGATGCGGCAGCTAAAGCAGCCGCTACAGGGTTCATTCCACAAAAATTGTCAAACAACCAAAAAAATGAATGGGAAGCACTGCAACGAGAAAATCTTGTTTACATTTCCTACCCATAAGTGAGTGTTCGCTTAAAGTATGTTAAAGTTTTAGTTGTTTGATTATCAGCCTCTTATTTTTACATTCGGAAGAATGGCAAAGCCATCATCGGGGATAATCTACACAACTAACATTCTATTCCCTCTTTACTCTTTTATAATTTTATATGACTCATCGTTTTCCAATTTTAGCCAATACATTCCACTTGGCAAGGTGCGCATATCAATTTCGCTGGGGAGAATAGAAAAAGTTTGTAGCACCTGCCCTTGTAAATTTAACAGCCTTACAGTCGTAACTTTATTCAAATAAGGCGGTGGCGCAATGCTCAATATTTCTTTGACAGGATTGGGAAACAAAACTAATTCTCCTCCGATTTTCACCTTTTGTATCTCACTCATTGCCACTTCTTTTCCTTCTAAATCTATGGCAGAAATGCGATAATGATACACACCGTATTGGAGTTTTGTATCGAGGTATTCCATTTCCTGCAAATTATCGGCTAAGGTAATCCATTGATTTTCTTTGCCTTTACGCTCCAATTTATAGCTGTGCGTGAGATTTGCGAGTTGATTTGTCCAGCGAAGTTGCACTTCTGTGGGGTCTCCCGTTTCCCCTATCGTCAGTTGCAAATCATTAACGGGGAAATAGCCTGAATGGATAAAAAAATTGCCTGTTACTTTATAGCGACAGGCTACTTGCCGATTTCCGCACTTTAAAGTAAGCGTAGTTGTGTATGCCCCATCTGCGGGATAAGTATGTTGAATAGAAGGCGTTGAAGCAAGTCTCCATTCACTCGTTCCATCGCCAAAATCCCAAAACAAAGTATCAGTAGGTAAACAATGAGAAGTACTAACCAATTCAAGTATGTTTAAGGCTATTCCCTGCATCGTAAAATTGGCATATTTCACAGGGTATAAGTCATTTTGCGCGTTCATTGCCTTGCATTGATAACATCGCCCTACGCTAAAAATAGTGTCGTTGTCTTGGCAATCATTTGCTGAAAGATAAAGATGCACCTTAATTTTTGACCTTGAACAAGCGATTTCTGTACCGCCATTGGGCTGCATATTAATTTCAAAAGTAAAAAGTTGTTCCTTACTCATGTTCCCCCCCACAGCATCAATTGTAAAATAAAACGGAAGCAGGTAATTGCTTGTACCTGTAAG
>JBJXHA010000521.1:0-2562 GCA_046160275.1 Bacteroidia bacterium
CGAAGTTTTTGCGCTGATGAAGCAGCCGCTACACAAGTGCGTTTAGTTAGTTCATTTTAATAAGCAGCCACCACAGGTTTTATCTCGCCTTACATTTTTGTCACTACTGAGTTTGGGGAAAAATAGGAAAATATTTATATTTGTCAGTTATATTGTACACTAAGAAAGTAATTTCAATTTAAGTATCTGAATATAAATACGTTAACTTTATTTATCTATTATCCACCATTCATAACTTTATGCAACAATTTCACTTTATCGCCTTAACTTTATTGGTTGTTAATCTTTTTGTTTCTTTAAAAGGCTTGGCAAGTCGCAGTTTTTTTGATGAATATTGCTTTGAAGTAGCTCCTATTCTTGAGCGCAAAGACTACAAACGCCTCATTACTTCGGGTTTTTTGCACGTCAGTTGGGTGCATTTGTTTTTTAATATGTTTGCCCTGCTTTCTTTTTCTAATTGTTTTGTAGAATTTGAGTTGTTCGTCATTTATTTTGCGGGTTTGATTGGGGGGAATTTACTTGCCTTATATATTTATCGAAATTATGGCGATTATCGTGCTGTTGGCGCGTCAGGTGCAGTTTTTGGGGTTATTTTTGCGTATATTGTAATCTCTCCGCATCATAATATTGGAATGTTTCTTATCCCACTTCGTTTGCCTGCTTGGTTGTTTGGGCTAATTTATGTTGCCTATACGATTTATGGGATTCAGACCAAAAGAGATAATATTGGGCATGAAGCGCATTTAGGCGGAGCGATTTGTGGTTTGTTGGTGGCTTTGTTTTTTTATCCTGAAGCGATTCGACAAAATTATGTTTATATTTTATTGATTTTAGTGCCGAGTTTGGTCTTTCTTTATTCCCTTTATGAAAGAAAACCCACTTATCGCAGTAAAAAGGAGGAATACATTAACCCTATGTCGCGTGCCTTTGACGATTGGTTTCCTGCCGAAAAAAAGGACAATTCTACGATTGACGAAAAGTATAATACAGAGCAAAACCGTATGCAAGCCGAAGTTGACCGTATTTTGGACAAAATCAACCGCTTGGGGGAAAATGCCATTACAAATGAAGAGCGCAAAAGGTTAAGAGAATATTCGGAGAAATTGAATAGGGGTACCTAAAAAAAACAAGTTATCAAACCTGTACCTGTATTTTTTACTACAAAGTTTCACAAAGTATTTTCCACAAAGATACACAAAGCTAGGGGTAAAGGCTTTTTCTTTGTGAAACTTTGTGCCAGAGCTTCTGCTACTTTGTGGTTTTTCTCCTATTCACTCGTTCCTAAGATGCCTCTTTAAAAGGCTTTTTCATCAAGTGATTAGGTTGCAAATAAATGCGGTCGTGTTTGAAATCAAGTATCATGTTAAAGCGTTTTAGCACGTCATTTCCTAACAAATTTACCTCAAAATTGGTGGGATTTTGGCTTCCCAATAAGGTAGTAGGCACATTTTCCATCGAAAAAGTTTGGATATTAAATTGAGGACAAGCGACAATTTTGGATTGAAATACCACTCCACGTGGATTTTGGAAGGAAGCAAACTTGAGCAAAGGTAAATCTTGGGGAAAAGCTAGTTTGGCTGCCCAAGTACTGTCTATCATCATGGCTTTGTTTGAACCTGTATCCATAATAAAATAGCCTTCATATTTTTTGTTTTTCGCTGATAATTCGCCTTTTATACAAGGAAAAGAACGCAAAAAAGTTAAGTCCATGGCTGCATATTTTTTTGCTTTTTTAGGCAATTTCGTATGAACAATCAACAGGTTTTTGTCATAATCCATTTCCACAATTTTTCCCTCAAATACATTCCACCCAAATCTGCCGTCCATTTCTTGCGCTGTCTGCATCGTTGATGAAAAAGCAGGTTCGGTTAAAGTTAAAGTCCCCATCGTTAGGCTGCTCACTTTTTGCATGTTGTTAAAATTAGGTTTGGCTTTTCCTGCCAGCGCGTCAGGTTGATGCGCTAATAATTGCGTTTTTTTCAAAATAGCCGCTTGCGTCAATCGAACATCAAAAGCGCCAAGGTCAAAATGAAGGTTTAGGCTATCTCTTTGATTTACAAGCGCTTTTACATGAATGGCATCGTAAGTTGTCAAGCAAAAAGGAATGGTATCTTGCCTGTTTTCAGCCTTTTTTGCCGCTTTATTCTCCGAAATTGCGCTTAGCACTCGTGTATAACAAGTGTCTTTGTTGTTCAATAATACCATAAAATCAAAGCTTGTATTGGGCTTGACTTTTATTCGAATGGAATCTATGTCGGTATAAAAAACCACCCATTTCGGTTTGCGGGTTCTATCTGCGGTAAAAATATCGGGCTTTGCTTCGGGAGCTAAGGTCCACGCATCTTTATCCAAAAATTGCCCATCTCTGATGCTGACATTGCTACTTGTAGCCTTGATAATAGGGAGTTTTTTTTGCGCCAAAAGGGGTTGTGCTAAGAGGCAAGCAAGGAATAAATAGAAATATTTCATTGTATTAACGTAAGGGAGAATTAAGAATGGAAAATGATATTATAATATGTTTGCCATTGTGTTCAGGTAGGGTCTGGGCAATGCCCAGACCCT
>JBJXHA010000522.1:0-3082 GCA_046160275.1 Bacteroidia bacterium
AGCCCAAGTCTAAGTAGGGGTTTTGGCTGCGAATACATTCGTGTATGAGGGAAAGTGCGTCTGTCATAAGGAAAGGAGAATAAAATGCGCTGCAAGATAAGTTTTTTTAAGAAAATTTCTATTATCTTTGTCCCACATTCTCCCACAAAATGAATCCAATCAAAACACTTTTTAGCCATGACCCGCGTATTGCGTACTTAAATCATGGCTCTTTTGGGGCTTGTCCTAGCCCTATTTTTGAAAATGCGCTGGCTTGGCAACGGGCTTTGGAATATGAGGCGGTGCAGTTTATTACCAAAAAAGGCGTGGCGGCATTAAAAAATGCAAAAGATGCCTTGGGTAAATATGTTGGTTGCGCGGCTGATGACCTTATTTTTGTGCAAAATCCGACTTGGGCAATCAATCAGGTGGTAAAAAGCCTGAAATTGCAGGCGGGTGATGAGGTGCTTACGACTGACCATGAATATGGCGCGATGGACAAAACCTTTAGTTTTTATTCCAAAAAAATGGGCTTTCGCTACGTGCGCCAGCCGATTTCTTTGCCTTTGTTTTCGAAAGAACAATTTTTGGAGGAATTTTGGAAAGGTTATTCCGAAAAAACGCGCGTGGTCTTTATTAGCCAGATGACAAGTAGTACTGCTTTGATTTTTCCTGCAAAAGAAATTTGTGAACGCGCCAAAGAATTGGGCTTGATTACGATTGTAGATGGGGCGCACATTCCTGGGCATATTCCTTTGAATCTCGCAGAAATAAAAGCCGATTATTATACAGGAACTTTACACAAATGGCTGCTCGCGCCCAAAGGCTCTTCTTTTTTGTATGTAAACAAAGCCTGTCAAGACAGCCTTGAGCCGCTTGTGATTAGTTGGGGCTATGAAAGCCCAATTCCTGAACATAGGAGCAAGTTTTTGGAAGAAAATGAAGTGCAAGGCACACGCGATATTTCGGCTTTTTTGTGTACGCCTAGTATTTTTCAGTTTTGGGAAGACAACGATTGGGCGGCAAAATGCGAAGCCTGCAAGCAAGTGATTTTGGGAAATTACGAGCGTTTTTGTAATTTGTTGAATACGAAGCCCCTCTGCGCCCTTTCTTCTGAATTTTTAGGACAAATGTGTAGCATTCCCATTCAAACCACCCGACACGATGACCTAAAAGAATGTCTATACCACGACTACGGCATCGAAATTCCCATCATGCGGCGCGGAAATGACTCCTATATCCGTATTTCTTACCAAGCCTACAACAGCCTTGACGACTTGGACAGGTTAGAGCAAGCCTTGAAGGAGATTGTGGCAAAAGGGGAGTTGTTGGTGATATAAAACGTTAAAAGGGGCTGATTTACAAAAAAATATTATTAATTGTTGTTGTTTTTTATTATGTTCTACGCAAAAAGTTCGGAACTCTTCGAAGAATTCCGAACTTTTAACGTTTTATATCAAGTCTAACCTACCAATAAGTCAGCGCAAAATTCGCTGTATGTGTGGTGTTCGCGCTTTGCCCTGAAAAATCTTGGGTTTGCATCATCAAATGCCCTTGAATATTTTTGGCTTCAAAATCGTGAGAATCAATGAATAAGGTATCTTGCGGACTAAACGAGAATTGTGTATGGTTGAAATCGGGACGATAAATCCCCATAATGTCACCTAATACACGCATCGGATATTTTCCTGTCCCTAAATTGTTTGGCAATAACAAGGAAAGGTGTTGTCCTGTTTGCACATCTGTCATATTGATAAGGAAATTCTTTTCCCATTTAGAGATAAAGGTTGTTTGTGGAAGCCAAGTGTTGCCGTTTACTTTCGGAAGATAAACCCCTGTAGCCTCATTTCCTACCTCTTTATAAGCAATGTTTTGGAAAACACCTCCTGCAATCACGCGCGCTTGTCCTGTGGTTGGGTTTACCAATCTTACCGAAAATTTGCCATTAATGGCGCGGTTTGCCACGTCCATTCCTTTCAATTCAATTTCCCCTTCCATGTTTCCGCCTGCATAACTATAATAGTCAAAATGGTCAGAACCAATGTCATAGGTCATGGTTACTACGTTTCTTCCTGTATTTTTATTAATCGGAATCACGCCATCTTGCAAGGTTGTGTGAATGTGAAAATACAAACGATAACCATTAGAGGTAGATGCCGTAATGGTCAAAATATTACTTTGTTTGAAGTAAACTGCGCTATAATTGGGCAATACCCAGTTTACACCATCTAAATAACCATACATACGGCTGGCTAGTGGCGGAATAATTGGGTCAGCCTTAGGTTTTTCGCAACCTTGCAAGCTCAAAAGTAAACCCAACAGCAAAGAAATTGAGTAAAAATATTTTTTCATCGGATATAAAAAATTCAGTTAATCAGTTACTTAAATTATCAGTCAACCATTATTTACTGATAGGTAGTGTCAAACGTACCATTTTTGATACGAGTAGTATCTGTGGTAAATGGCTTAATAAAACGCAAATTGAATGTGCCTGCGATTTTCCTAAAAATCACATTATGACTTGTGACAGTGATAGAGCCAGAGTCTGCGGTAATATTTGTCCCTAAACTTGGACTATATTCTGCATAGGTATTCGCGTTAGGAAATGGGAAATTATAAGTTCCTGGAACCACATATTCAGGCAGTGCCAAAACAACGGTTTTTACGGTATCTTTTCCAATAATATATAGGCGGTTTGCGAGATTATCACTAATTGCCTGTCCAATAATATTTGTCCAGTTTGTATCTTTGATAGCCCAGCTCATATTCACATAAACAGGGTCATAATTTGTTCTATAACCTAAGGTAAATAAGCCATCTCTTATTGCTACCGAATCTCCTGTAAGGCCGTTTACCCCTTTAAATTGGAACAGTCCAGATACAACATTGGTGGTTGTATTCACATAATCCAAGGTGATTTTGCCTGTAGCTTGTGTTGGGGTAGAAGTTTTATACAAATCATTCCCATTTGGCGAAACATAAGTAGCAACAAAACCCGCACCTGCTGTATTAGGAGAAAGCAAGTATTCCCCTGTTTGCAAGCCTGCGGGGAAGCCCATGCGCAAATCAATAATGCGATTGAGCGAGTCTTGCCCCCTGATAA
>JBJXHA010000523.1:0-2664 GCA_046160275.1 Bacteroidia bacterium
ACGATTCAAGAAAATGCATATTTTACAGCACACGTAGCCTTAGGACTTGAATATCAAATATCGGACAAAATCAGTTTTTTCCATCAAGCTTCCTATCAACGTCATTTAACACTCAATGGAATTGGAGCGAACAGTAATACCTTCCATGCCTATTCTGTTTGGGTAGGATTGAAAAGAAAGTTCTAATTTTGTTTTTTAATAGGTCAAAAAAAATGCTAAAAACTGTTAAAAAACGCTATCAAAAGCATAATTAACAATTATCTGCACAAGTTTTATAATAAGTTTTTCGTTTTTCTTTTGTTAATTAACACAAGCAATTATATTTGCACTCTGATTTTTACCTAATTTTGCTTTCTCAATTCGTTGAGGCATAAAAATATTGTTTTGCCGTGAAGGCGTTAAAAAAAAGACCTTACATGAGAAGAAGTCTATTTACTCTAATTGTAGCACTAATGGGTGCACTTAATGCGAATGCACAAGACATTCACTTTTCACAATTTTATATGTCGCCCCTTAACCTAAATCCAGCGATGACGGGCGTTATGAATTGTACACAACGCTTAACGTTTAACCACCGTAATCAGTGGGCTCCGATTTTGCGTTCAAATTCTTACCAAACTTATTCGTTTTCTTATGACCAACGTATTCCTGTTGGCCGTTACGATTATATGGGTGTGGGCGGAACTCTTTGGAGAGATCAAGCGGGAACAGTAGATTATGGTCAATTACAAGCAAAACTTTCTGTTTCTTACAGTAAACGTATGGCTGGTGACCGTAGTTCAGGACACTACCTTGTAGCGGGTTTTGAAGGTGGTGCCCAACAAACGGGCATTGACTTATCAAAAGCACAATGGGGTACGCAACACAACGGAAAAGGTTCATGGGATGCTACTGCACCTTCGAATGAAGTATTTAATCGCAATAGTATCATTTTTGCTGACTTATCAGCAGGTCTATTGTGGTTTAGCGTATTTTCAAATGACAATACTTTTTATGTAGGTGGTGCTTATCATCACTTAAATCGCGCAAACATTTCTTTTAACAGAAGCAAAAAAGAGCAATTGTATAGCCGTTTTACAGGTCATATCGGTGGTGAATTTTCTACTGGTGATAGAACAGCACTTGTTCCGAATGCGATTGTAATGTTCCAAGGAAAAGCGATGGAAGTTAATCCAGGTTTGAGTTTGAAGTTTATCTTGTCAAAGTTCAAGTACGACAAGCAATCTTTCCAAATGGGAGCTTGGACTCGTATTTCTAACAAATATAGCAAAGGCGTTTTACTTGATGCCTTGATTTTAACCACTCGTTTTGATTATAATCAATTCACTATTGGATTTAGCTACGATGCAACGGTTTCAACGCTTCGCAAAGCTGCTCCAACAACTGGTGCTTATGAATTCTCATTAATGTATAATATATGCGGACGTGAACGTCGTAATGTATATTGTCCTTCTTTTTAAGGTCAATTAAATATAAATTAAAAATCCGCTTTACGCAAATATCGTGTAAAGCGGATTTTTTTGTGCTCATTTTTCTACCTACTTATTTTGGCGCAAGCCCAAACAATACAACCTTGTGCTATGATATAGGTCAACATAATCCAAAATGAAATGTTAGGCAAAAAGGCTATCATATCGAACCTAAAGCGATTAAAAGCAATCAAACTATCAGAAAGGATAAAAAGCGCAACACCGAGTAATAAATAAGCCCAATGGGCTGCTAATAGCTTCCGCAAATACAAGGTACTGCAAATCAGTAGTGTTAATATTGAACCATATGCCAAAATTGGGACTTTCATATCAATCGGTAATACAGGCAATAGCAGATACAGTAATGTTGCTAAATTCAGCAGCGCAATGACAATCAACGCCACACTAGATGTAGTCAGTTTGAATTCTTTTCCTTTTTTGACAAAAGTATAAATATAGAAAACATGCGCTAAAAAGAAACTGCCCAAACCTAATAAGAAAAAAATAGGTTTTTCTTTGGCAAAAACCAATAGCGTATCGCCGCCCCAAGAAAAAAACAAGGCAGCTAATAGCATTTTTATTGCTCCCTGCGTTTTAGTCAGATAAAAATACCATAGCGCTAAACTCGGCATTAATAATATTTTAGTCGGTACAGTTAATGCTTGAAGATGGAACAACTCAGCCAAAAGATGTAGCACACTTACCCCCACAAAAAGAAAAAAAGCATTTTTTGAATTCATATTCTATTATTTTTTGAAAGTTATCAAATGTTATTTTCACAAATGTAGGAAAAATAATGGAACTTGGGAATAAAAGTTGATTGTAGCACTATGGTTAAAAACTTGTCCGAGTGCTAATTATCAACATTTCAGAGTTTAAAACTGAGTTATCCACATTTTGAATGTTAATAACTTTTTGAGATGTTAGGAAAGATACTGAGGTCAAGATTTTCTGGTAGAGGTCAGTTGAGTTAGCTGCTATGAGCTGGAGGTTTTTTATTTTTTCAATAAATTAATTATTTCTTTTAAATTTTCTACTTCGTTTTTCATACCTTGATTTTCAGCTCTCAACCTTTCCACTTCGATAATCATTTCGATGCTTTCTTTTGATGAATTATTGATAAATGGGCTATTGTGATTACCATTAACGTAGTAAAATCCATTTTCATTTAACCCCACGATATCATTCACTCTAA
>JBJXHA010000524.1:0-4844 GCA_046160275.1 Bacteroidia bacterium
CAATGCCCAGCCCCTACCTAAATACAATTAAAACTATTTTGATATATAAAAATAGCCATTACTTTTTCCCACCCTTTTTCTTTTTATCTGCCGCAAACATTGGCTCTGAATATTGTGAATAAAGTAAAAATAAATACTCGATTCGATTTGCTTCATTGGTAAAAACTTGGGGACGATAGCATAAATCTACCGCTTTGTCGAGTGCCTGATGTGCTTTTACCAAATCGGGGGGCATTGCTAGGCTATCATATAAATCTGCTAGGCTAGAGTCGGGGTATTTGGCGCGGACATCTAAGACCATTTGCGCAGCCGCTTCTACCTTTTGGCCTTGTGTATCCGTTACATTTTGCGGAAAAGGGTAGTTGTTATAAACAATGGTATTAGAATAACGATAATCACTTTTTAACCTACCACAAACATATTTTACCCAAGTAAGGTGCATAGCAGAGGTAAGCTGCCCAAAGAGAAATAAGGTAGCATTGGGGATTAATAATACTTGGTCATTTCCTATTGTATCTTTATTTATAAAACCAATAGGAATGTATTTTCTTCTTTCAGAAGAAACTCTAGGCACTAAAATATAATTAGTATCAGGTTGAGCTATTTGGCAAAATAAAGTAGGAGTATTAGCAAAATTTCGAGTAGAAGCTGCTGAACTTGCTAACCTAAAATCTTTTACCTTTTCTACCCTTTTCAATACTTCTGGCATTGCTTTTAGTTCATTAGGTTTTATATCAACAAGCCATAAGCAATATCTTGTATATCCATTAATAAATTCTTGCGCACCCGTATAAGGTCTAATCCATTTAGCAGCATTAGGTTCTTTTAATAAAAAGGCATCTTTCTCTTCTTTTGTAAAAATAAAATTACCTCCATCTCTTGGCATACTGCCAAATCTCATAGCAGGCACATTAGCAAGTGCATTTGTTTGATTTCTAACAATAATGTCTGCACCATTTACTAAATAAGGATTGATATTTTTTACTTGTGCTACTTGCGGTTCTCCTTTAATATCTTCGTAATCAAACAAATATTTTTCTTCTATATCAAAAGCAGCAAAGCCTATGATGATACAATGAACTGCTGCATTACCTTTTGCCTCATTACTCCAACTAAATGTACGGTGTGCAAAATGTATTTTTATCTTATATGTATTTAGTAAATCACTCCAAAGAATACCAACTTGTTCACCTTGTGCAATGCTATTAGTACTTACAAAAGCTACTTTTATATTTGTTTTTTGAATAAATTGTGCAGCTTTTAAATACCAAGCTGTAACATAATCTAATACCCCAATACCTTTTTTATTGTGAAATACTAAATTTATGTCCTCTCTTTGTTGTTCACTCATTATCATTGCTCCCACAAATGGAGGATTACCTACAATAAAAGAGAGTTTTTGTTTAGGAATAAGTACCTCCCAATCGGTAGTAAGGGCATTTCCATGCACAATGATAGCCGCATTTTTAAGGGGAAGCCGTGCATAGTATTGTCCAAAAGCTAGGGAAACCTCCATGTTCATTTGATGGTCAATGAGCCACATAGCAACTTCGGCAATACGGGCAGGGAACTCATCGTATTCAATGCCCGCAAATTGATTCACGTCAACTTTTATTAAAGCAGAAATATCCAAAAAACCTTGTCCTGTGGTATTTAAGGCTTTCAGTACTTGCATTTCAAGGGTGCGCAGCTCACGATACGCAATGATAAGGAAATTTCCACATCCACAAGCGGGGTCTAAGAAAAAGAGCTTGCTCAATTTTTCATGAAAGGCTTGTAGGCGTGGGGTACTGCCTTTGGCTTTTTCAAATTCGAGGTATAAAGCATCTAAAAACAGGGGCTTGATAACTTTCTGAATGTTTTTCTCGGAAGTATAATGCGCCCCTAAATTACGGCGTTCTTTGGGGTTCATTACCGCCTGAAACATTGCCCCAAAAATAGCAGGAGAAATTTTGCTCCAATCCAAGCTACAAGCATAAAGCAGTAATTGCCGCATTTCGGAGGTAAAAGCAGCAATCCGTAGCCGTTCTTCAAACAATTTGCCATTGGTGTATGGAAAAGCATTGAGGGCTTCGTTGAGGTTGCTAAGTCGCGCTTCTTTGGGCGTGTTTAGTACTTCAAACAAAGCATCTAAGTGCATTGCCACATCGCTACCATCTTCTTTTGTATGTAGGTCAATGTATTCTTGAAATTGGGTGCGTTCAAAAATGCCTGTATCTTCGGCAAATAAGCAGAACAGCAAGCGCACAAGATAGACTTCTAAGGCGTGTCCTTTGTAACCAATGTCTTTGAGGGCATCGTGCAGCTTACCCATTCTTTCTGCCGCTTCGATGTTGGCAGGGTCTTGTTCTTTATAAATACGTGGTTCATAGCCTGCAATAAAGCCGAAAAGGTGTACGTTTTGTACTAACTCTGCAAGCAAAAACTCGTGTGTTTCGTCTGTTTCGAGGTTGTATAATCGAAATTTTGCAAAGTCAGACACAAGAATATACTTGGGCAATTCATGTTCTTTTAAGTTAGGGAAATAGCCTTTTGCTTGTTCAAAGGCTTTGTCTAGGTTTTTCCCACGCGATTTGTGTTCTACCAAAATCACGCCTTTCCATAGCAAATCTATGTAGCCTTGCGCCCCATCTTGCTTTTTAATTGCCTTTTCAAATACGGCAACCCTTCTTCGGCTAATGCCAAAGATAGCAAAGAAATTATCCCAAAAAGATTTAGCTTCGGCATCTTCACTGCTTTCTTTTTCCCATTCCTTTGTAAAGGTAATGGCTCTGCTTTTGATTTCGTTCCAACTAATAGGCATGGTAGTATAATGGATAATGAATAATGGAAAATGGAGAATGATAGTGTGTGTTATGTTTGTGCTAGGGTTCTGAACTCTTAAAGAGTTCAGAACCCTAGCACAAACATAACCCTTAATTTTAAACCTAGCAAAGTGTTGTTACACTCCTTGCTAGGTTTAGATGAGAAAGAGAAAAGTTTTTATCTTAATTCAAAGAGAATCGCAACTGCACCCCAACGCTTCTAAATGAGTTTTTGAAAGTCATAGAAGTATGTGGGTCGTTGATATTTTGTTGCCAAAAAGCTTTGATACTCAAACGTTTACTTACGGTATAGTCCAAATAAGGATTGATAACCCAGTTAATTTGTCCGCGCAACGGAATACTTGTCAAACCATCAAGTGTGCGGTTTCTTTCAATCATGTCACGCATCGTGATTTGCACTTTTGCCTCTAAGGTATTATCAAGGTTAATGTCTTTGCCTGCAAAACGGAACTTGAGGTTCAGTTTATCCTTGCGCCAGCCTGCCGAAAAAGAAAGGTCTTGGTTTCTGATGTCGGTAAGCTGCAAATTCCCCATGTTAAAGGTCATCTGACGACCGCGTCCATAAGAAGCAGACAGCGTGATACCATTTTTGGTAGTGGCATTTACCCCAATCAAAGGCGACATTTGCTCAGTCATTTGCACTAATTGAATGTTCCTTACCGAATTAAAGTTCTCTACGCTATTTCCATTTATATCCGTTTCCAAATAAACCGTATTATCTGCAAAGCCATCACCGTCAAGGTCTTGCGCGTTGAGGTTTCTGTTAAATGCCCCAATTGTATAAGTCCCGCGATAACTGTGTTTGATAGAAATACTTTGGAAATTCTTTTTCAAACTAGGGAAAGCGGTCATGGGATTAAAAGAAACATTCCAGTTTGGCAAAGGAATTTTTGGGAAAGGCGAAAGCTCTATTTTGCTAGGGTTAACAATGCCATAACCTGCTAATAAAGCAGGAATTAATACATCTTGTGCCGTTCCTGTGTAACCATTGCTATATAAACCATTTTCCACTTTTCCTTGATAATCAAGTGTGCTAGTTGATGGATTTTCGCTTGCCAACCTATCCGAAATCACTTGACGATAACGCGAAAAGCGGTCAAAAGAAGCCGAGTTTTTGCTTTTATCTTTGTCCATTGTCTCGAAGGCGGAGCCTATAAAAATGTAAGAACTACTGTATGTACCATTTAATTGTTGGTCGGTAAAACGATAGTAGCTAGTACTTCCTTGATTGTCCCAACGGAATAATTCACTGAAATTATTGGTTTCGTTGCGTGTCGCATTCAAGTCAATCGTAAAACCTGGCATTGGCTCCACATTGGCACGTACCGTTAATTGCGAGCTTGAAGTGTTCGCAAAATAATTGGACAAGGTTGTATCTCTCGAAATCCAATAATAATTCGTTGCATAACCTCTAATATCCTTTTGGTCGCCGAGCATGAAACCGAGTGTTGGCGGTGCGAAAGGCGTAGATACATTCGAGCCCCCTTGGTCAAAGAAACCAAAATCTAAGCCGAAATTATCGGTTTTAGGCATATAACCAGGTTGCGTAGTTGCATCATTTTGGTTATAACTCACATCAATTTTACGCACACTTAGCACCAAACGCACTACCGTTTTTAACAATGCCTTTAAGAATTTATGTTCTTTCGGCGGATGCAATTTATATTTATCTGGCCAGTCGGGATTAATGGTGATTTTCTTAGGCTCTTTTTTACCTTTCTCCTCTTTTTTCTCCTTATCCATCCCTTTTGCTTCGTCTTTTCCTTCTAATTTACCTCCTTTAGGTGGAACTTTGCTTGGTGGCGGAGGTGGCGTAACCTCTAACATTTTTTTCAAGAACTTAGATTTGTTATACAACTGCGTCATGTTCAAGTTCCCTGAGGTTTGAATAGCGCGTGTATTTGAAATCGTAGCCCCAAGTCCAGGATAAGCCTCTGGCGGATTCATCCAGTTAAAGGTAGCCGTGTAAGTTCCTGTTCCGTTAATCCAATCTGTCCATTTATAATTTTTGAGTGGAAG
>JBJXHA010000525.1:0-14871 GCA_046160275.1 Bacteroidia bacterium
GTTGTCCGTTAGCTGTAAGCTTATACAAACTTAGCAATGGGATTTTAACGGCTGGCGACACCCACAAATATCCTGTATCGGTATATGTATAAAAAGGCGTTCCCATATAAGAATCTTGCATAGTACGAATCCACTTGATTCTCAGCACATTATTTATGGTTGCATTGGGCAGTTTTAACGTACCATAGCCATCTCCTACAAAAATAGTAGATCCTTCGCGTGAAAAAGAAGTAATGTTTCCTGAAACATTTTGGTCTATGGTTGCAGCTAAACTGTGCGTTTGTGTGCTGTTATAGGTGAAAGGGGCTGGAATTTGCGTTTCAGGGTCGCTGTAAGTAACTTTCCGTGTCAAAGTAGGGGAAGTATCATAAGTTCCCAAAATGACAAATCCCGAAGCATCCACATCGCAATAAGCATAGCCAGAACCATTCCCCGTAGTCGTAGGAGTTGCAAGCGTTGCATTTGGGAAGAAGGAGGCATAAGCAGTGGAGGAAGGAGCAACAAAGGACATATTGCTAGAACCTGTACTTGTAAGACTGGTAAAATCCCATACGGCATTTGCCCCTGATGCACCTACGCTACTTGGATAGGCAACCATCTGAGAAACGCCATAAACACCTGGACTAGAGGCAATTGTATTTGCCGTAATGTTAGGTTGTGATACTCCGTAAAGAGAAACAAACAGTAAAAATACTGTAAAAATTGAACGTGTTGTAATTTTCATTGTAAAATATAATTGGTTTAAATATAAGTTCGTAAACTGATAGCTGTTCTCATAAAGTACGCGAAATTAAACATAATGTTGAAATTTGCAAAATATTTTTGAATTTTTTATATTTTTGTCCATTGTAACACGGCTAATTAATCTCAAATCATGTCCTTCTAATTTCATCTTATTTTTATGATACATTCGACACATCTCTCTTTTTTCGCCTCCCTCCTTCCTACTCATGCAGTTTTGCAAACAGAGAGCGAGTTGCAAGCCTACCTTACAGACAAAGGCGGCTTATTTCAGCAAATGCCAGTGTTGGTTTTGTTGCCTGAAAGCACAGAACAATGTGCGGAAATCGTAAAATATGCCTATCAAAATGACTTAAAATTAACCCTTCGGGGGGGGGAAGTGGCGTTTGTGGGGGAGCTGTTGCCGATGAAAGTCGTATCTTGGTGAGTATAGAACGCATGAATCGTTGGGTAGAAATAGAGGTAAGCGAGCGCGTTGTGATGATAGAGGCAGGCATGAATACACAAAAACTGCAAGAAAAACTCAAAGAACATGGTTTGATGTTGCCGCAAAACATTGGGAGTGCCGAGTGGAGTACGATTGGGGGAAACGTAGCGGTAGGAAGTGGTAGCCCTTTTTCCTTAAAATATGGTGTTACAGCAGATTGGGTACGAAATTTGGAAGTGGTTTTACCCAATGGAGAAACCATTTGGACAGGAAATTTGAGCAGAAAAAACGCGACAGGCTTGCAACTCACGCGCCTATTTTGTGGAAGTGAAGGGAAATTGGGTATCATTACAAAGGTTTGCTTGGAGCTTTTGCCCATAAGGGAGAATGAATTGCTATTTTTTATACAAGGGGAAGAAGCGCAACTTATTCGCCTAATGAATGAGATTTTTTTGCACAATTTACAGCCGCTTGCGATGGAATTTATAGATAAAAAGGGAATGGTTTTGTTAGAAAAGTACTTGTTTTCCTCCTTTGCGGGGGAACAAGGGGAAATTCATTTCCAACAAGCCGCGATGTGGTTATCCTTCGAGGAAACTTATGAAATGGCGCAACTTCATCTCGCCTTGAGCCAAATTTTGTATGAACTTGGAATATACGATTTGCCAAAAATGATTCCTTCTGAAGCGCAAGCAGCTGCATGGAAAGTGCGCTTTGCCATAGGAAGGGCGGTAATTCAGGCGAGCATTTTTCGAGAAATTGATGCTTGTGTTCCACGCAAATCTGTGCAAAATTGGTTAGATTTCTTGGCAGTTCATGCGCAAAAATATGGCTATGAATATACAGCATTTGGGCATTTGGGTGATGGGAATTTACACATTAACTTATTGAAAATGAACTTATCAGAACAAGATTGGGAAAATATAAATCAAAATGCAGTTATAGAATTATTTCAATATATTATTTCAATTGGGGGCGTAATTTCGGGCGAACATGGAACGGGACAATTACAAAAAAGGTTTCTTCCGCTTCAATTCACGGAAACGGAATGGAAATGGCGGGAAAAAATTCGGAAAATGTTTGATGAAAAAGGGATTTTTGAATGAAAATTGCCACCTTTGTAACTTCATTTCTTAGATTCGACAAATCATAGTATAACTCATTACCATATATAAAATATGTACAAAATCTCATTCAAATTCTTATTCTGCGCGATGTTTTTGTTGGTCGCATTGCCAACTACTACTACTGCGCAAGCTCCTAAGAAAAAAATTACCTTAGACGACATTTGGCTGAAATATGCTTTTTATCCTCAATATGCTGATGATTTTCGCTGGATGCAAGACGACCGCTATTATTCGTTACTTGACGCGCCTAAAGGCGGTTCTCCTGTGATTACCAAATACAGCATCACCGATAATAAGCCCGTTTCGACCATTTTAGACCTTGCAAGTGTCAATACGCCAGAACTCAAAACGGTGGATTCTTACGAATTTTCAGAAAATGAGCGCCAAATTTTACTCAAAACCCAAACTGAGCAAATTTATCGTCATTCATCTAAAGAAGTGTGTTATGTTTGGGACACTGAAAAAAGTAAATTGTACTCCATTTTTGGGGGCAAAAAAATAAGCAATGCAGTCTTCTCACCTGATGGAACAAAAATCGCCTTTGTTGCTGAAAATGACTTATTTACCTACGATTTTGCCACAGGAAAAGAAACGGCAGTTACCAATGATGGGGTTGAAAATCATGTCATTAATGGGGCAACGGATTGGGTGTATGAAGAGGAATTTTCTTTTGCACCCGCTTTTTTCTGGTCGCCTGATAGCCGCTACATTGCTTATTATCGCTTTGATGAAAGTGAAGTAAAGGAGTTTTCGATGGATATGTTTACAGGTTTATATCCTACGCAATATAAATTCAAGTATCCAAAAGCGGGGGAAAAAAACTCTGTGGTAGATATTTTCACGGTTGATGTTGGTTCGGGTAAAATTGTACAAGCGGATTTGGGGAAAGAAAAGGATATTTACATTCCACGTATAAAATGGACAAAAGCAGAAGGGAAATTGGCAATTATGCGCATGAACCGTTTGCAAAATGAGGTAGTTTTGTTGCTTGCTGATGCGGTTTCGGGTAAAACTTCTACCATTTTAACCGAAAAAAATAATACTTACATCGAAATTACTGATGACAAGTGGATGTTCCTTAAAAACTCTTCTGATTTTCTTTGGACAAGCGAAGAAAATGGCTACAACCACATTTATCGTTACGGGTTAGATGGAAAATTGGTCGCGCAACTGACTTCTGGTGATTATGAAGTGGCTTCGATTGCGGGAATTGATGAGAAAAATGATAAATTGTATTTCCTTTCTACGGAAGTTTCTGCGCTAGAAAGACATCTTTACTGTATATCCTTGAAAGGCGGCAAGAAAAAAAGAATGACAGAAGCTACTGGTAATCATGATATTACGTTTAGTTCAGCTTGCTCTTATTTTGTGGATAGTTATAGTTCTATGAGTGAGCTTCAAAAAACGGAGCTTCGCAGCACGGAAGATGGAAAAGTGATGAAAACGCTAGTGGACAATAAGGTATTAGCTGAGAGAGTAAAAGAATATCAATTAGGAACTGCGGAGTTTTTTAAATTTAAGACTTCTGAAAAAGTGGAGTTGAATGGATGGATGATAAAACCTGCGGATTTTGATAAAAACAAAAAATATCCTGTGCTGATGTATGTGTATGGTGGCCCTGGTCATCAAACGGTAAAAAATGAATGGGGATTGGGAGCGCGTGGTTTTGATTTTATGTGGTATAATATGTTGGCAAATCAAGGTTATATTGTGGTTTCTGTTGATGGAAGAGGTACTGGAGGTAGAGGCGAGAAGTTCCGTAAATCCACCTATGCGAATTTGGGAAAATATGAATTAGATGACCAAGTAGAGGCAGCAAAATATTTGCAAGGTTTGTCATACATTGATGGAAAACGTATTGGAATTTGGGGTTGGAGCTTTGGCGGCTATCTTACTTCTTTGTGTATGACCAAAGGAAATGGCGTGTTTAAAATGGGAATCGCGGTAGCACCTGTAACAAATTGGCGTTTTTATGACACCATTTATACAGAACGTTATTTGCAAACACCACAACTCAATGCATCAGGCTATGATGATAATTCACCGATTAATTTTGCACAAAAATTACAAGGTTCTTACCTGCTCATTCATGGCTCTGCCGATGATAATGTTCATTACCAAAACACGATGGAATGGACAACTGCCCTTGTAAATGCCAATCGCCCCTTTGATATGATGGTCTATCCAAATAAAAACCATAGCATCGCGGGTGGTAAAACGCGCTATCATTTGTATCAAAAAATGACAGGTTATATTATGGCAAATTTGTAAACTCTCTCTCTTTAGGGAATTTATCATTTGCATTATTTAATTGATAAAAGGCTTTCTAAAAAGTTCAGAACTCTTCGAAGAATTCCGAACTTTTAGAAAGCCCCAATCCATTAGAAGTAGTCCTCCCCTACCCCAAATGACCTTCTTTCCAAGTACGAAATTTCTCTATTACTAGCTGAAAATCGTTGGGTAGTTCGCTATCAAAAGATATTTTCTCTTTCGTTCGTGGGTGAATAAAGCCCAAAGTTTTGGCGTGAAGTGCTTGCCTATCAATAATATCTAAGCAATTTAAGGCAAACAAACGCATTTTTTGAGTAGCATTTGGAATCGCGCTAGGCAAATCTCCGCCATAAAAACTATCTCCCACCAAGGTATGTCCAATGTGCTTAAGATGCACACGAATTTGATGTGTACGCCCTGTTTCGAGCTTGCATTGAATCAAGGTAGCAATCCCAAAACGCTCTAACACTTTATAATGTGTAACCGCCCGTTTCCCTTGATCACCTTCAGGATACACCATAAACAACTTGCGATTTCTAATACTACGCCCAATATGCCCTGTAATTGTGCCTTCCTCCTGCTTCAAATCTCCCCAAACAATCGCATAATACAAACGCTCGGTGCTATGGTCAAAAAATTGCTTCCCTAAACCCACCATTGCCGCTTCATTTTTGGCAATCACGAGCAAGCCACTTGTCCCTTTATCAATACGATGAACTAAACCAGGTCGCATCACATTTTGAGGCATAAGCGGTGCGGGCAAATTTTGAAAATGCCAAATCAAGGCATGAACCAAAGTGCCTGTGTGATGCCCAATGCTAGGATGGCAAACCATATCTGCAATTTTATTCACAATCAATAAATCTTCATCTTCATAGAAAATATTGATAGGAATGTCTTCGCCTGCCAATTTAGGCGGCGGCGGATAAGGCAACATCAAGGAGATTTTATCGAAAGGCTTCACTTTGTAAGAGCCTTTCACCACCTTTCCATTTACCGTAACATAGCCAATTTCTGCGGCGTGTTGTATTTTTGACCTAGAAACATTCGGCAATAAATTGGTTAAATATTTATCTACGCGCAGAAAAGTCTGCCCTTTTGCCGCAGTCAAAGAAAAATGCTCATACATCGCACCTTCCTCTACAATTGCTTCAAAAGAAACGGATTCATCTAATTCGAGGGGTGGCGCGAAATCATCTTCTTCTTCCTCAAAATCTTCAAAGTCGTGCATGAAAAATTGAATAGTGAAAATTGAATCGTGAATAGAACAGGGTCGAGTTCGAAACTTTTGAGAAGTTCCGAACTCGACTTATACTTGAAAGGAAATTACTCCTTTTTAATCTTCCTTTTAGTTTTCCCCTAGTAATTAATGAGGGTCTATGTTAAAATTTGTATAGACATTCACCGACAAAGCCAAATTTCTTGTTAGGCGGTTATGGTCTTCTATATTATGTACAATACGTTGCTTCACATCGTCTAACTTAGTAATCGAAGTGCCGTAATTTTTCATAATTCCGTCAAATTCTTTTTTTGCTTCCTCTCCATTTACTTGATTTTGCATCACACGATTACGAAAATCGTTAAAATCGGTGATAAGTTTGGAGAATTTTTGCTTTTCTGTAGTAAATTCTTTGCGAATTGCATCACGTTGCGCCATCATATTGCGATAATTTCCTTGAAAACTCGCATCTGAACCCGAATATTTAGACAATTCCGCCAAATCTTTGGGGTAGCGTAAATCTGTAACGCTCAAATTTCTGTCCACATAAGAAACTTTTTCGCTTAACTCCATAAACTTAGGTTCATAAGCCTGCATTTGATTGGTAAAGCCCAAATCTAAGGTAGAGTTCATTTTACAACTTGCAAAAGCGCAAAATAGGAAAAGTAAAAAATAATATTTTTTCATTCGTAATTTATTCAATAAAATGTTATCAATCTTAAATGTCGGCAATTATCGCAACCTTATGTTGTCAATCAACCTTGTATTACCAAAAAAAGCCGCAATAAAAGCATGAGGTTGCGCACTCGCTTCCCAATTTTCGATTTCAGCTAAGGCATTTTCCTCCAAGATTTCGAAATAGTCTAAACGCAAACCTGAAATTTTATTAAGTTCTTGATTTACATAGTTTTTCATCTCTTCTATACCCTGAAAAAGCGCAACGTTATCTCGAAGATAAAACAAAATCTGCGACAAAGCCACCGCATTTTTTCGTTCTTCTGCCGATAAATAGATGTTCCTAGAACTCATCGCCAAGCCATCATTTTCGCGGATAGTTTCGCCTCCAATAATATTTACAGGAAAATGTTGCTCTTTTGCCAGTTGTTGAATAATCATTAATTGTTGAAAATCTTTTTGCCCAAAATACGCATTATCAGGCTGAACAAGATGAAACAACAAAGAAACGACTTGAATTACCCCGTCAAAATGTCCAGGGCGACTTTTCCCACAAAGCTTTTTATCCATATCCAACAATCCAAAGCGAATTTGTGCAGGTTGAACAGGGTAAATGTCGGCAGGAGAAGGCGCAAATACAACATCAGCACCAAAACCTTGCACCAATTCTACGTCTTTTTCAAGTGTTCGTGGATATTTTGCCAAATCCTCTTTTGGTCCAAATTGCGTAGGGTTCACAAAAACACTCACAATTGTATAATCATTTTCGGCAACAGAACGCGCCACTAAACTGCCATGCCCAGCGTGTAAAGCCCCCATTGTTGGCACAAAGCCTAGCTTTTTTTCAAAACCCCATGATTTTCGTACAGCCCTCAGTTCTGCAATCGAATGAATGATTTTTGTCATTTATTAGTATTATAACTTTTCAATTTCGGTTTCAGACAAACCTGTATATTTTGCAATAATTTGATTAGAAAAACCATCTTTTTTCATAGAAATTGCCACTTCTATTTTACCCTCTATTTTACCTTCTATTTTACCTTCTTCTTTACCCTCTTCTTTACCCTCTTCCCTTCCATCTCTTCTCGCTGTGTCTGTTGCTTGTTTAAAAGCAATATAATTCAACCTACTTCTTTCATAATCATCTCGCTGTGCTTTCGTAAAACTTGCCACTTCTGCTACTTTAAAGGCTTGCTCAAATACTTCTTCTTGCTGAAAAATTTGAGGAATATCTGCAAGTTGTTCTAAGTTTTTAAGAAAATATGCCCACTTATCAAATTTCGTTTGTAGTTCGTCTAATGTCTTTTTAAAAGCTGGCATTTGCAGATAAATTAAGCCTAACTTACTATAAAACAAGTCATTATCTTGGTCTTTTAGGCTAATGAAACGATGAAATTTTGCTTTTTCTTTGTCTTCGTCATACCAAAAATCTAAAATGGCGATAAAATAAATAGCATTTAATTCAAAATTCCAATCCCCACGTTGTGCTTGTTCTCGAATAGGGTAACTCAAATAGTAGAGCGACCTTTCCTTAAAAAAGTCAATTTTTGCTTTCTGCATTTCTACAATAAAGTGTTCTCCTGTAATTGACCGACAATGAATATCAAAGAAAGCTTTGCGTTCCTCACTGGAATCAGGCAGTTGCTCTACATTTTTGAAGGTTAAGTACTTGATTTGATGATGTTTAGGCAATAATTGATTCAAAAAATCAATCAACAAGTCTTTGTTAGCTTCCTCGCCAAAAAGCTTTTTGAAGCCAAAATCTGTATAAGGATTGATATATTTTGCCATGTTTTTTTATTGTTTATTTAGAAGAAAGATAAATCATTAGGTTTAAGTACTTTCTCTCCGCAAAAATACGGCTTTTTAGTTGAAATGGAAAGGCTTGTAAAAATTTCTTTTGTGAGTGGAAGCAGCGTTTATATTTTTACCTGCGTCTTAGTAGAAAATTCTGTTAATTTTTTTGCGTTCTTTGAAATCAACGTAAGTCATTGAAAGAGAGTAGCTAACTGAATATCAGGGGCATAAAAGAAGGCTAGCATCACGAAAAAGCACGAAATTAATGAATAAAAAATTGGAAAATCAAATTATTTGTTGTAATTTTGTACCCAGACTGATAGGCAATCAATGTTTCTGACAATTCCATCACTTAATTTCCCCTCTATAATTTATGGAGAAAAAACTTCGAATTTTGTACGTTACCTCAGAAATTGAGCCGTTCCTAAAACTTACCTCTGCAGCAGACATCATTCGACCACTTCCTCAAAAATTTCAAGAAAAAGGGCACGACATTCGCATTTTTATGCCAAAATTTGGTGTAATCAATGAACGCCGTAACCGCTTGCATGAGGTAGTACGTTTGTCGGGTATTAATATCCGTGTCGCTGGCGAGGAGAAGCCACTTACCATCAAGGTAGCATCTATTCCCAACGCAAAGTTGCAAGTCTATTTCCTCGACAATGAGGATTATTTCAAACGAAAATCTGCAATCACTGATCCAACGGATAACAGTTTTCATGCAGATAACGATGAGCGTGCAATCTTCTTCTGTAAAGGGGTGATTGAGACCGTAAAAAAACTAGGCTGGGCGCCTGATATTATCCACTGTCATGACTGGATGACTTCTTTCCTACCTGTTTATATGCGGACACACTACCAAAACGACCCGATGTTTAGGAATACGAAAATTATTTATACTTTGTATAATAATGGAATTGAAGATTCTTTTACAGGGAACTTTTTGGAAAAAATGAGAGTAGATGGAATCAATGACGAAACGTTAAATAATTATGATTCAAATGATTATGTAAGTATGTGTAAAGGCGGGATTTCTCTTGCCGATGCCACTACAGTAGGGCACACCAACTTCTTACCCGAATCATTAGGAAAATACTTAGAACAAAGCGAAAAAGCGCATTTCTTTGATTCTACAGACCAAGATCAATATGTTGAAAGTTTTAACAAATTGTACACAACCATTACTGCTTAACATTAGTACATTGAAAAAGCATAGTTTTTCATGGCTGTTCGCCTTTGGTGCAACAGCCATGCTTTTTTTGCAAGGCTGCAACCAATTTAATAGCACAGGAAAAGATGTGCTACCCGAAGATGAATTGTTGAATATTGGGGTGATTGATACCCTGACCTTCGACATTGAAACGCAACGACTTGATAGCGTTGATACAGATGAGCAAACAACCTTTACGCACATCTTCGGAAATATGATTGACCCAGAGTTTGGGCAATTTTCGGCGGGAATTTTCACACAATTCCGCTACTCTGGAAGTGAATTAAATTTTGGAGGAACTGCGGGTACTGATACCTTGCAGGCTGATTCTATTGTGTTAATCCTTGATTTCATTGGGAAATATGGACGACAAGAATCTCCACAACGAATGAAAGTCCAAGAAATTACGCAACCTTTCTTAAAAGATTCAACTTATCGCTCAAACGATGCACTTGCAGTAAACACGAACCAAGAACTGTCTAGCAAAAAATCTTTGGATTTTGCTATCACGGGTTATCCTGATGTGTTGCGTGTAAAATTAGACAAGAATTTGGCAGAAAAAATTCTTTTCGCCCCAAATGATAGCCTAAAAACGAATGATGCTTTTACAAATTATTTCAAAGGTTTATACATTTCCACTTACCCTGTTTCTTTTCTTTCGCGCGAACCGGGAGCGATGTATTATGTAGGGCTTTCTAGTTCGGCAAGTGAAACAAAATTGCGTTTGTATTACTCTTCAAAAAGTGGAAAAACGAAAAAAACACAAGACTTTTTTGTAACCAATACCACTCGCCAATTTCATAATATTCAACGTAGTGACTTTGAAAACAGAATGTTTGGACAAGCCTTAACGAACAAAAATGGGCAATATCATTTTGTCCAAAGTGGGGCTTTAACGCAAATGTTGGTAAAATTTCCTCATCTAAAAAAATTAGGGCGAATTGGGATTAACAAAGCGGAATTGATTTTTAAAACCGACCCTAAATTTTTGGGTGCAAAAATTGGCTCTGATTATCGCTATGCCCCCCCTATTTTAGAAGTCTTTCGTGCGGATTCATCGGGACAAATCATTGATGATGATGTTCTTACCCTTGACCGCCCTAGCTTCAACGTAAGCGATAGTTCTTATCGCATTATCTTGAATAACCATTTTCAACGAATCGTGAGCGGCATTTCGGAAAACAACGGGATTATCATTCGCCCTTCCAGAAATGGCGATGATGTAAACAGTAGTGCCTTGATTGCCAACTCTTTACGTAGGGTAATTTTAGGTGGTAAAAACTGCCCTGAACCTGTCTTGCGCCCGAAGTTGAGAATTATTTATACCAAATTACCTGAATAAGTAATTTATAATGAATAGTTGATAGATTTTTCATCATCCATCATTTATTTAACTATTTTCTAAAAAGTTCCGAGTTCTGTTAAGGGCTTGGAACTTTTTACTTTAATTGATTATCAAACCCTTACACTTTATAAGGTTTTACTGTTAATACAACTCTTGCTATTATTTCATTTTTTTGCTATTTTTGCCTAGCTCTCTTAACACTGCTATCTTATGACTTTATCCGTCTTGGAAATATATGCACTCGCAAAATCAACCATCACAAGTTTTTTGTTCTTAATTCTTGTGTTTTATCCGATGGAAAAAATATTCCCTGCAAAGGAAAATCAAGGTTTTTTGCGCCCGCATTGGGGCTTGGATTTGTGCTATTTTTTGGGACAATACCTTTTATGGGGCGCGTTTGTGGGCTACGTATTGAGTTATTGGGAAGATGCCTTACATTTTTTGATTCCTGCAAGTTTTCGAAATGCCGTAGCGGAACAACCTTGGGGCTTACAAGTTGTAGAAGTGATTGTATTAAGCGATTTTTTGATTTATTGGGGGCATCGTTTGCAGCATAAAGTTGGTTTTTTGTGGCGTTTTCATAAGGTTCATCACAGTTCTACGCAATTAGATTGGTTGGCAGCGCACCGCGAGCATCCTTTGGACACGATTTATACGGTGGGTATCATCAATTTACCTGCGGTGATGTTGGGGTTTCCCCTTAAAACCATTGCAGGATTAATTGCTTTTCGTGGAATTTGGGCGATTTATATTCATTCTAATGTACGTTTGCCCCTCAAATTTCTTCGTGTTTTTATTGGCGCACCCGAATTGCATCATTGGCACCATGATTTAGACCGAGATGCAGGAAATTATGCCAATATTTCGCCATTGATGGACATTTTGTTTGGGACTTATGTTTGCCCCGACCATGAGCCTGAACATTTTGGAATTAAGGAAGATTTCCCCCAAGTATATTGGAAGCAAATGTTATATCCTTTGTTACCCGAAGCAATGATTCAACATTTTTTTAAAAAGGAAGAGGATAAGCCGCTTACCTAAAAAGTGTAACCATTCCAGCCCTTTCAAAAGGTTGATTATATAGGTCTTTCGTTTTCAAGTGGAAAGTATAAACGCCTTCGGGAACGTCTTTCCCCTCAAAAGTACCATTCCATGATTGATGAATGTCCTGAGATTCGAAGAATTTTTTGCCCCATCTGTCAAAAATAATCAAATGAAATTCGTTGAGATAATAGGCAACGATTTTAAATTCCTCATTTTCTGAATCTCCGTTGGGCGTAAATGCGTTAGGAACAAAAATATTGGGTACACAATTTTCCTGAACTTGAAAAACCTGTCGCGTTTTGCAGCCCTTTTCACTTGTCAAAATGACCGTATATTTCCCCGCGTCTGTTGTTTGTATCGTTTGCGTATTTTCTCCTGTACTCCAACTATAAGCCGACCAAGGAGATGTTACCGCCAAGTCTATCGTTTCTCCCGCCAAAGGACAAAAGTCAAAACGTTGTGTTTCAAGCGATTGCAAACGCTCAAATTCCAGTGTAACCTCTGCACTTACGTCCCCACATTCGCCTGTTACCGTTACCGAATATGTCCCATTTTCACTCACCGATAAAGTAGGGTTGGTAGAATTGCTAGGTTGCCAAACGTAGCCGCCCCAGTTCGCAGGTTGAGGTTTCAAGGTAATACTTTCTTGGTTACAAATGATTCTGTTATTCCCCAAAGAAACGGTTTCCAATTTGGGTTCAATGCTAAATTCATCGGTAAAAGTCTTACAACGATTGGTCGTAATTACACTATAATTGCCATTGGTTGAATAGGTTTGTGTTTGCCCATTTCCGCCATTTGCCCAAGCATAAGACAGCCAACCTATGCCCGCATCTAAAGTAATTGCTTGATTTTCACAATGCGTATATGTATTTTCTAAGTTTAATCCATTGGGGTAATTTCCATCAAAAATAAGAATATTATCTTGCGTAGTGACGCAAGGATTTTTTGCGTGTAAAATATACATTCCTACACTGTTTGCGGTATAAGTGGCTTGGGTAGAAAGAAGTTGCATTTGAGAATTATACCAAGAATAACTCGTCCAACCCGTAGCAGGAGTAGGCGAAATGGTAACCGTTTGATTGGGGCAAATAAAAGTGTCGGGAGGTAAAGAAATGTCCAAGGGATAAGGCATAATCAGCATGGTATCCACAAAAGTTTTACATTCATTTTGCACCGCTACCCAAAAAGTCCCTGCCCCTTGCGCCACAATTTCTTGGGTCGTTTCATTGGTTGACCACAAATAACTGTCCCAACCTTCCCCCGCATCTAAGGGATTATATTCGCAACAACCAGGCATGGTGTCCTGGTCGGGTATCATATTAAAAGAAGTAAGACCCGTATAGAGCGAAACGACAATCGTATCGGCTGCCATTTCACTGTATTGACTAACTTGACAATAATACGTTCCTGCGGCAGTAATCGTAATGCTTTGCGTGGTATCGCCTGTATTCCATAAATAACTGTCATAACCTGACGCTGCAGTTAAGGTTGTATCGTCTCCACAAAGTACAAAATCATTACCCAAACTAAATGGCGCGATAAAGTAACTATCCAAAAAATTAGGTAAGCCCATCGCGGCAGGGGAAGTGAGATGTATGGCATTGGGTGTATAATTACAAGCAGTCCCTGCTGCATTTGGGTTTGCAATTGCATCTAAGTAATAAGAAGAAAATTTGTTTACATAGATTTTTCCATCAGGAGCCAACTGCAAAGCTCCACTTGATTGTCCCGAATTTTGATAAATTACCGTTTCCGTAGCAAAGGGATTAGGAGCGGTTAAATCTATTTGAAAAACGCGCAAAGGAGAGGAAAGAGCATAATACAAATATTGATTATTAGGAGAAAAAGCAAGTCCGTAATATCCATCAGAAGCACTATTCATAATAGGGAGCGTTCTTGTAAGAGGATTAGAAATTATTCCTGTTTGTCTATCAAAATCAAACAGTTGTAGATAGGAAGTTGCCCCTACATTCGCATCATACAACGCGAGTGCTAGCTTTTTTCCATCTAAAGAAGCCTTTAAATAGCCAATCGTTTGGATATCGCCCGAAGGCAAATAAGCAGGGTGATTTACGCCCACATTGGAAATGACAGGATTCGCACTTACGCCACTTGCCGTTACTAGCCAAGCATAAAACGCATTAGAATTCCAACCATGTGCGATAACCCAAATGTCTATGCCATTTGGGTGGCGAACTGCGGTTAACTTTTCGCAAGAAGGCGTTAGTATGCCATTATTCAAAGAAATAATTTCCCCATTTCCGCCATTGAGCGTCAAATCTGCTAAAGACCAAGCGACACCGCCATATCCATTAAAAAAACCTGCTTGTAAATCTACTGTAAAAATATAGTATTGGTTAGGATTTGCAGGCGAGGGAAAAATAATGGCAGATTGAGTAGAGGAGGCATCCCCCCATAAGCCCATGCCATTTGACATGATACTGCCTGTTTTATCATAGACCGTTCTTCCATCAGTAGCTATTAAAAGGTTGCCTTGCGCATCACAAATAGTTGCCACTCCTTCCATCGTATTAATCAAACCGTCCATCGTTGTAGGCGGATTTGTGTTAAAATTCACTCCCGCATTGTAGCCAAAGTGCCAAATATTATATCTTTTGCTTTGTGAAAAGTTGGGGGAAATAGTAAGAGTGAGCAAGAAAAAATAGCATATAATTCGTTTCATCTTATTTTATTGAATACAATATTCCAAAGTTAGTTAATTTTTTTGTAAAACCAAAAAAGCGCGAATTTCCGAAGAAACGTGCGCCTTTATAGGGTTTTACCTAATTTATAATCTATTTCAAAGATGATGTGTATTGTTTATGAATGGAAAATGAATAATTGAGAATGGAGAATGTGTTAAATCATTCATTATCAGTTACTTTAAAAATACCTAGCAAGGCATTGAAAACCCTGCTAGGTATAAACTTAGCCGTTTTCCCGTCTGTACCAAGCGGGAGATAGATAAACCGAGTGAACGGGACTACCTACCTCCTCGCTCGTGTGGATTGC
>JBJXHA010000526.1:0-3353 GCA_046160275.1 Bacteroidia bacterium
GCGATTATGGGTCCAAATGGGGCGGGCAAAAGTACGCTTGCTTCTATTTTGGCGGGGCGTGAGGAGTATGAGGTAACGGGCGGAACGGTGGAATTTGATGGAAAGGATTTGCTGGAACTCGCGCCTGAAGAGCGTGCGGGCGAAGGTTTGTTTTTGGCGTTTCAATATCCTGTCGAAATTCCGGGCGTAAATATGCAGTTGTTTTTGCGTACTTCTATCAATTCTGTGCGCGAATATCGTGGACTTGAGCCGCTTTCGGCTGCCGAGTTTATCAAATTTATGAAGGAAAGACAAAATGTGGTAGAATTGGGCAAAGATTTGGCAACTCGCTCTGTAAATGAAGGTTTTTCGGGAGGTGAGAAAAAGCGTGCAGAGGTGTTTCAAATGGCGATGCTTGAGCCAAGACTTGCCGTATTAGATGAAACCGATTCTGGACTTGACATTGATGCGCTTCGCATTGTAGCAAATGGCGTGAATAAATTGCGCAGTGAAAATAACGCTTTTGTTGTCATCACGCATTATCAACGTTTGCTTGATTATATCGTTCCTGATTATGTTCACGTGCTTTATGATGGTAAAATCGTAAAATCTGGCACAAAGGAATTAGCGTTAGAATTGGAAGAAAAGGGCTACGATTGGTTGAAGGAGAAGGTGTAACTTTAAAGCGATTTTTCAATGAATAATTTATACCAACAAAAAGCTACCGAAGCTTTGCAAAAAATGCTTTTTCCTACGCAAAAGTGGGAGGCGTGGAAATATACAAGCGTGTTGAAATGGAAGGAGAGGAGTTATGAAACGAAGGGGGAAGTGCGTTCTACGCAGCTTTCGATCTGTTGTATTCCGAACTCTGATGCGCATACTTACGTTTTCGTAAATGGGCAGTTCCATTCGGCTTGCGAAAATAGCCAGCAGCCTAAACGAATGATTGTCAAGTTATTGGCAGAGCTTACAGAGGAAGAAATGGAAATTGCAGAAAAGTATTTTGCGACTTTGGTAAGTGAAGATAGGGACATTTTCTCTGCCCAAAATTTAAGCACAAATTGCGAGGGAATGTTCATTTATGTTCCTAAAAATGAAGTGGTTGAAACGCCTATTCATATTCAACATTTGAGCGATTCAGATTTAGACCAAAGTTTTACGCATCGTAATTTGGTGATTGTAGAAAAAAACGCCTCTGTAAAAATCATTGAAACACAGCATGGTACGAGTAAAAATGATTCACTCAGAAATGCAGTAAGTGAAATTTTTGTAGGCGAAAATGCGCAGTTAGAATATGTGAAGGTACAAAATGAAGGCGATAAGGCTTCTCATGTAGAAACAAGCATTGTTTCGCAAGGAAAAAATAGCAAAGTGTATTTTTATACGCTTTCTTTTAGCGGCGATATTGTGAGAAACAATTTACTTTTTCATTTGGAAGGGCAAAATGTGGAAGCCAACTTATTTGGAACTTATTTACTTTCTGGCTCGCAACACATTGATAATCACACAGAAGTGCATCATAAATTTCCGCATGGATATAGCAATGAATTGTATAAAGGCATCATGACGGATACGGCAACGGGCGTGTTTAATGGTAAAATTCATGTTTACCAAGATGCACAGAAGACCAATGCTTATCAATCGAATAAAAACATTTTGCTTTCTGATACGGCAAATCTTTATACCAAGCCGCAACTTGAAATTTATGCTGATGATGTAAAATGTTCGCATGGCGCAACGACAGGGCAAATGAACGAGGAGGCTCTTTTTTACCTTCGCGCAAGAGGGATTCCCGAAAAAGCAGCAAAACAGTTGATGACACAGGCTTTTGCTACGGAAGTAATTGAAGGAATTACGATGCCTTTTGTAAAGGAATATTTGACAGAATTGATTCAGAATAGATTTTGAAAATAAAATAAGGCTGGCTAAAAAGCTCGAAGCTCTTCCATGAGTTTCGAGCTTTTTGCATAGAACACAATAAAAATAAAGCCTTAGCGAAAGGTATTTTCGTAAATAGCTCTTTGGTCTAAGCTCTTTCGTAAACTTTTTTGTCATTTCTTTTATGGAATTTCCAGCCTTTTCTACTCTTCTATATATTCACTTCTCAAATCAGAAAAAATATGAAAAAATTAATTGGTTTTTTACCTTTTTGTGCCTTGTTATTGTTTGTTGCTTGCGCTGTGAAAAGCGAAAGAAGCGAGGACAATGCGGCTGCTAGTGCTTTGTTTGCCTCGAATGAAAGTACGATTACGGATATGCCTGCGAAAGTAGAAGAAAGCAACTTCAAAACAATTGCAATGACTGCAAAATTAGACAATGAATATTATCCAAAAGGAGAAAAAAATAAGTCTATTTTTGTGTATTTAACCGTGAAAGGCAACGAGGTAGAGAAAAAACAGGACAGAACACCGCTGAATATTTCGTTGGTTTTGGATAGAAGCGGCTCTATGAGCGGCGATAAATTAGCCTATTCTAAAAAGGCGATGAGTTTTGTTATTGACCAGTTGCAGCCCGAAGATATGCTTTCTTTGGTGCAATATGATGATGAGGTTGATGTGTTGCAAGTCGCAGAAAAAGTAACAGATAAGAAAAAATTGCACCGTAAAATTGAGGAAATCCGCGACAATGGCTCAACCAATTTATGTGGAGGCTTGAAAGAAGGGTACAATCAAACGGAAAAAAACAGAAGCAACAATTACGTAAATCGCGTATTATTATTGTCCGATGGCTTGGCGAATGTAGGTATTACAAATCCCAAAGAAATTGCACACATTGCCAAAAATCATTTCCAAGAAAAAGGCATTGCCGTCTCTACTTTTGGCGTGGGCGCGGATTATAACGAAGATTTGATGACAGACATTGCCGACAATGGCGGTGCAAATTATTATTTTATTGGTAATCCAGACCAAATTCCTTCTATTTTTGAAAAAGAATTGAAAGGTTTGTTGTCAGTTGTGGCGCAAAAAGTGAATGTGAAAGTGAAATTTCCTGAAAAATTAGTGCGTTGCAAAAAAGTGTATGGCTACCCGCATACCCAAGAAAATGGCAAAGTTTCTATCAATTTGAATGATTTGTATTCAGGGGAAGAAAAGGCGATTTTGTTGGAATTTGAAGTGTTAGAACCCCTACAACAAAATGTAAACTTTACTTGCATCACTGATTTTTGGGATGTGGCTGACAAGACTGAACACGCAAATTCGAAAGAGTTAGAAGTGAAAATTACAGATAATGAAGATTTGTTGAAAAAAAATGAAGATGCTGAGGTAAAAGAGCAAATTGTATTATTTCGTTCTACCGAAATGTTTGATGAAGCTTTGCGCAATGCCGATAAAGGGGATTACAAAAAGGCAGAAGAGCAGGCAAATGAAGCCGAA
>JBJXHA010000527.1:0-2605 GCA_046160275.1 Bacteroidia bacterium
GGTAAAAATTAGTTTATGTTAATATTTTAACTCAAACTATTGATAATAAATAAGTTAAAATCATTTTCCACTCTCAATTTGTTATTGAGCTTGTCGAAATATTAATTATCCATTACTTATTACAAAATTCTATGAGGAAACACATTTTTTGTTGGTTATTAGGCATAACGATTCCTTTTGGGGCTTATAGCCAAAAGGCAGATAGTATTTTTTTCTCCCAAAAAAGAAAACTAGAAATCGGGGTAAATATTACGAGTGTGATTTCTAATTTTGTGGGAGCCGCCGAAGACAATGTAATGACTCCTGGCGATTTTCCTGTAACTTTTAAAATTTTACCTTCTCCTAAAAGTGCAATTCGGCTAGGAATAGGGGTAAAATCCATCAATCGTAGGGAAATTATTGCGCCTACGCAGCAAGAGCCTAATGCACAAACGCTTATTAACCGAGACAATACGGCAAATATGCGGGTAGGCTATGAGTGGCGAGCGCATCTTAGTCGCAGGTGGATGGCTTATGGAGGATTAGACTTGTTAGGAGGGTATATACTGCGCCAAAGCTCTGCTACTGCGGGCGGAGAGGTAGTATTGACAAGAACGCAAGGCACTCAATTTGGTGCAGGTCCTGTTTATGGTTTGCAATTTGCCATCGCGCCTCGTTTACAGTTGGGTTTTGAAGGTTCCTTGTATGTTTTTTCTGAAAATGGCACAATTTCTACGACCTTTGTAAATTTTCCGGAATTAAGCGCAAAAAGAGAATTTCAAGAATATAACTCCTTTTTATCTGTTCCAAAATGGTTGTATTTGGTCGCAAGGTTTTAAAAATTTGCACACCTTTTTATGAAAAATTATGAAACAGAGAACGAATAATATTTGCTTTATCAAATATCTTTTTGGGGTACTTTTTTTGCTAGGAAATATACAGCTCCAAGCACAAGATACAACCAAAGTTTCGAGGGACACGATTCGCATTAGTATTAGTAGAAAGTTTGCGGCAGAAAGGCATAAAAAAGCAACTGTTTTGGAAGTCGGGATAAATGCTTCCGCTTTAATTGTGCAAATGATTCCTTTTTTGAATCGGGAAACGAGTAAAACAGGTCCCTTTGGTTTTTCTTTGAAATTGTATAGTCAAGATAATGCCTTTCGATTTGGATTAGGAGCGCGACTAACGGCTAATGGTACGCTTTTTAATTCACAATTCGACCAAAAAGAGGATTACTTTAATGTGAGAATGGGCTATGAATGGCGAAAAAAACTTTCGCCCAAATGGAATTACACCTTAGGAGGTGATGGGCTGCTTATTTGGGGAAACCTCAACGCACCTATTGCGGGTTTTGGTGGCACGATTCCTCAAGTTCCTAATATTTTTGGAGGCATCGTTGCTAGCCCTATTTCAGTAGGAATTGCAGGTGTCGCAGGTATTGAATATGAAATTATGCCAAGGTTGAGCATTTCGACTGAAAGCATGCTTTTCATAGGGGCGGGACAAATTAATATGGCAGTTGTCCCTCCTGTTTCTATTTTTATTCATGCAAAATTATAAAAAATCATGTATTCGGTGATAATTAATTTATAGCAAATAAACACTTAACTCATTCATAACGAATTAGCTAAATTTATTTTCAACTATAAACTATCACTTATCACCTAATCAAATGTAGTCTATACTTATCATTCGTTTTATTTTATGAAAAAGTACTTTGTTACCGCACTTGCTGCGCTTATCCTATTGCCACTCTTGCAAGCATGTTGGAAAGACAGCAACAACCCTACGAAGGAACTTACTCCTTCCTTGCCAACTGAAACGTACCGCTATGCCAATGTAGAACTACCCGAACATCTTGGGGGTAGTGTTATGAAGGATTTGGGCGTAACAGATGATGGCGCAAATTTAGGTCGTGTTTTGTTTTATGACAAGAAATTGTCACTTAACAATCGTATTGCTTGTGGTTCTTGTCACTTTCAAAGCCATGCTTTCTCAGATGTTTCGGCATTTAGCGAAGGCTTTGAAGGAAAAATGACCCCTCGTAACTCTATGCCGATTATCAATCCTGTGTTAAATGCAACCCTTTTTTGGGATGCACGCTCTTCTTCTGTAGAAGATTTAACACTACGTCCTATTCAAAATCACATCGAAATGGGCATCGAGTCTTTGACAATGTTGGAGGATAAATTGGAAAAAACAAGTTATTATCCATCCTTATTTGAAAAGGCTTTCGGCACAAAAGACGTAACAAGTGAGCGCATTAGAAGCGCACTTTCTCAATTTTTGCGTACCATGGTTTCTGGCGCGAGTAAATATGATGAGGCAATTTTAGCCAATGATTTGAGTAGTTTCAATTCTTTGGAAAAATTAGGGTATCAGTTGTTTATTAGTTCAAAAACACAATGTGGAAGTTGCCATTCAGAGCCTTCTTTCTCGGCAACAAGCGCAAGCAAATCAAATGTTGCAGGTTTTGGTGTGAATGTATTCAATGACAATCCTAGTTTGGTATTGAATGATCCTACCCCACAACAGAATCCTAATCCTTATATGGGAACGATTACTGACCCTAACGCGCCACAAGCGGGTTCAAGAGCAAAAGGAACAACGAATATTGGTTTGAACA
>JBJXHA010000528.1:0-11936 GCA_046160275.1 Bacteroidia bacterium
ATGATTTCATAAGAAAGTCCACGAATTTTAATGTCCATTTGACAAGCAGTTAAACCTTTCGTTGTACCTGCCACTTTAAAATCCATATCTCCCAAATGATCTTCATCGCCCAAAATGTCCGATAAAACGGCAAATTTTGAATCGCCCATCGTAATCAAACCCATTGCAATACCTGACACAGGCGCTTTGATTTTCACCCCAGCATCCATCAATGCCAATGTACCTCCACAAACAGAAGCCATTGAGCTAGAACCATTTGATTCTAAAATATTAGCTTCAACGCGAATTGTATAAGGATTATCTTCGGTAGGAATTACGGGTTTTAAGGCACGTTCTGCCAAATTTCCATGTCCGATTTCACGTCTTGCAGGTGCGCGGTTAGGCTTTACTTCACCTGTCGAGAATCCGGGGAAATTATATTGCAACATGAACGTTTTTGACCCCATGAAGGTAGGAATGTCTATCGTTTGTTGGTCAAGTTTTGTTCCTAAGGTAACTGCGCAAAGGCTTTGCGTTTCACCTCTTGTAAACACAGAAGAACCATGTGTACGTGGTAAATAACCTACTTCTGAATAAATTGGGCGGACTTGAGTTGTCGTGCGTCCATCTAATCTAGCTCCCTCATTTACAATGACTTCACGCACGATTTCTTTCTGAATTTCTTTAAAATACATTTTCATGCGCGTTTTAAAATACTCATCAGTTTCCGCATATTTTTCTGTTAAAGCCTCTTTTGCGGCATCATAAGCAGCCCCTACTTTTTCGCTGCGCTCATGTTTTGCCATCGGGTTGCGTGCTACTTCGTAAAGGGCAGTCGAAACCATAGCTTTAATCTCATCATACATTTCTTGTTTCATTTCCAAATGCTCATACGCACGCTTTTCTTTTCCTGCGGCTGTACGTAGTTCAATTTGGACTTGATTTAAAGGGCGAATTGCTTCATGTGCAAATTTAATTGCCTCCAACATCACTTCTTCACTCACTTCCACCATTTCACCTTCCACCATCATGATTGAATCGTTTGTTGCAGCCACCATCAAGTCCAAATCACAGCCTTCCATATCGGCATAGGTAGGGTTGATGAAAAACTGTCCTCTTTTACGCACTACACGTACTTCGGAAACGGGTTCAGGAAAGGGAATATCAGACACCATAAGTGCGGCAGAAGCTGCCAAGCAAGTAAGTGCATCAGGTTGTTCTACTTTATCAGAAGAAAGCAACTGTACCATTACTTGTGTATCTGCATGATAATCTTCGGGGAATAGGGGGCGCAAAGCACGGTCAATCAAACGCGAAACCAATATTTCATTTTCGCTTAATTTGCCATCTCTTTTAAAAAAACCACCGGGAAATCGTCCTGTAGAAGAAAACTTTTCAAAATAATCTACAGATAGGGGTAAGAAATCGGTTTCAAGATTAATTTCTTGGCGAGCAACCACTGTTGCAAGCATTACCGTATCTCCACAGCGCAACACTACCGCGCCGTCTGCTTGCTTTGCCAGCTTTCCTGTTTCTAATAGGATTTCTCTGCCATCAGCTAATTTTACAGATTGAATTACTGCATTCATATATTATTATTACATCTAATTTTGTCGTCCTTTATTCTTTTCATTTTTTAGCAAAAGCATTCATTTTCAAGCTAAAAAAATGGCGGCAGGCAGTTATACAGTTTTAGCCTTTGCAAAGGTTTTAAAAACCTTTACAAAGGCTAAACCCTTCGAAAAGCATCGGAAATTATTTTCTGATACCCATGTCTTTTAGTGCTGCTCTGTATCTTTCGATATGATTGTCCTTTAGATAATCAAGCAATCTTCTACGTTTACCTACCAATCTTTGCAAGCCCATACGCGCTGAAAAATCCTTTTTAGAACCTTTCAAATGCTCTGTCAAGTGATTGATTCTGTAGGTGAAAAGGGCAATTTGCGACTCAGCGGAACCTGTGTCTTTTACAGTTTTCTCATGCCCGTATTTTTCAAAAATCTCTTCTTTAAGTTCCTTGTAGATATACATCGTCTTAAACACATTAAATTTAGGCTGCAAAAGTATTACTTCTTTTTGGATAAAACAAGCGAATTTTACTTTTTTTTGAAATTTACCGAGAAATGAGTACTAATGTCCGTTCTTGCGGGGCTAAACCTGCATCAAACGATTCTCCTCTGTAATTGATGCGTGTAACCTTAAACTCTACATACGTTTTCGCACCTGGCATTCGAAAGGCATCACTTGGAAGAGGAACATCAATTCCTTTTGTTGCATCATTCTGCCTAAGCTCACATCCGCCTATTTTTTGAGGGACTCCTAAACCCGTTTGAGCATAAAGTTCTACGCTTGAGAAACGATATTTGGCATCGTCAGGAACAAGTGCAGCAAAGCCCTCATCAGGCTCTACAATTAACATGACTTTGCTCCCTACACCTACTGCCATTCGTGGAAAATAAGGCATACCATTGACCTTAGCAACAACACTTGGGCGCGGTGGTGGAACTACTTTAAATTTTAAATTTCCCAAAGAGATTTTTCCAGCCTCACTTTGATTTGCAACGGCAATTTCGCATTGTGTTCCTTGTGGAATTATTCGAAATTTTCGCCGCATTTCTTTGCTTTGAATAACATCTGCATTTTGAGAAGTACATTCGGGGTTGTAATCGCTGCACAAATCTGGTACATTAATAAAAACATCATTGGCGCAATTTTGATACAAAACAGGCACGACAGCCGAAGTTACGATGATGTCGTATTTCGTCGCTTGTTGGGCAAATAAAGCCCCATAACCTAATCCAAATAAGAGGAAAAGAATTTTTAATAGTTTCATACTTATATGTAGTTGATAATGAATAAATTAACAAACTTTATGGGCTTTGAACTTTTTAGCAAGCGTTGAATGTTATAAAACCGTCTTAACCATAATGCATTTTATTGCTGTATGGTACAATTCTAAGAGAAAAAAATGTTTGGGCGGGAAATAATAGGAACATTTCCTTATTTTTGCTAATTTTGTACTCTATTTTAGTTATGTATCCATGCAACTTACTACTTCTTTGGGAGAGATTCCTGTTTTGATTCAAAGAGGAAGGGGGAAACGCTTAAAAATGTCCTTCACTGCGGAAAAACATTTGCTCATAGAAACGCCTACGGGTCAGCATAGTCCAGAAATTGATATTTTTCTTCAAAAAAATCTTGCGTGGATTGAAAAGACCTATCCTAAAATTGTAATAAAACAAGACGAGAAAACGGAGTTTTTAGCAAACCTAGCTACTCACATTCCTTATTTGGGCAAGCCGCTTCCGATTCGTTATCATGAGGATAAGCAAACGAAATTTAAGGTATCAAGCACTGAGGGAATAGATATTCATTGCCCCGCAAACAGCGTGGCTGGCTTAAAACAAGCCATGATTCGCATGGCAATGGAGCGTTTGGCGGAGCATTATTTAAAACAAAAAGTAGTACATTGGGCAAAAATTACGCAATCGAAGGTAAATAATGTAGTGGTGAAAGCACAAAAAACGCGGTGGGGAAGTTGTAGTTCAAAGGCAAATATTAACTTAAATTGGCACGTTGTTTTATTAGCAGAAAAATACATAGATTATTTGATTATCCACGAATTGATGCACCTAAGAGAAATGAATCATAGCGAGCGATTTTGGCAAAATGTAGCGATGTATTGCCCTGATTATCAACAGACAGATAAAGAATTAAATCAATTTACGTGGATGGTAAATATTTTAAAATAGTAGTTATTAAACACTTATAAAAATTTAATTCGTCATTTAGTAAATAATGAAACATATTACATTTAAGGATATTATCCTGTTTGAAGACGACCATATTATCGTGGTCAATAAGCCTGTGGGAATGGCAAGTTTAGATGATAAAAGTATTTTGAATCTTCATGCGTTGTCTAAAAAATACAATGAAAATTTACAACTTTGCCACCGCCTAGATAAAATGACTTCTGGTGTTTTGCTGATGGCAAAAACCCCTGAGCATTATCGTCATATCTCTATTCAATTTGAAAAGCGTTTGACCCATAAATATTATTGGGCATTAGTGGCGGGTTTGCATCAATTTGATGGTTTGGTGATAGATTTACCTTTGCTAATTTCTACGAATAATAAAGTAACCGTGAATAAAACGGAGGGAAAACCTTCGACCACGATTATTACGACAGAAAAGCATTTCAAGCATTACACTTTGTTAAAATGTGAGCCTGTAACGGGGCGTATGCACCAAATTCGTGCGCATTTGGCTACGCAAAAATGCCCGATTGTGGGGGACGAATTGTATGGCGGAAAAAATGCCTTATTGTCCGAAATCAAGCGCCATTATAAGCTGGGTAAATTTCAAGAAGAAGAAAAACCGATGAATCAAGGTTATATGCTTCACGCACACGCGCTTGAATTTACGCACCCCGCCACCGAGGAAAAAATGCGCATCGAAGCTCCTTTAAGCAAAAATTTTGAGGCGGTATTGAAAACCTTGGAGAAATACGATAAGTAATGGCTAATTAATAATGTAAAATGACATTAACTTGTTCATTGTCAATACTTTGTTCTTTTTTTATCAAAAAGTAGCAATGGAGTTATGTAAAAAGTTGGGAACGCTTCGAAGAGTTCTCAACTTTTTACGTAGAACATAATAAAAAAGAAATCACAGTGAATGTTTTTTTTGTAAATTAGCCTTTTTGTACAGCCTCTTTACTTAACCGTATATGCAACTATTGAGTTCCGAGCTAGGAAACAATTTATCTCCTTAATATATCATCGAAATACCAATACTTGGCAACACAGGTAATTGATATACAGGAATATAACGAATACGGTCAAAGTAGAAAATATTTTTGCGATTGTAGGTATTAATCAAACTCGTATTTAACTCCAACATCGTTTTGTTATTAAACACCCAACGGCGTTTTACGGACAAATCTAAGCGATGATAATAAGGGAGGCGACCTGCATTGAGGTCACTACTTAAAATAATGCCCAAATTCCCATTTTGATTCACATAATTCGTTTGTGAGCCATAACCCGTAAAGTTCAATTCCTCATAATAACCTTGCGTTTGAGTGAAAGGGAAACCAGAACCCAAAGTAAAACGTGAGCTAAATTCCCACTTTGCCTCGTTAAAACGACTACGAACCGCTTTTCCATCTTCTGTTGCGTATTCAAAACGCCCTAATTTATAAGCTGCCACCAAATTTACGGTATGGCGGCGGTCAAAAACAGGGTAATAGGTTTGCTTTCCGTCATTTCTTTGCACTTTTGCCCAGCCATAAGTTCCGTATAAATACAAAGTAGGTGTTTGATATTTCAGAATCATGTCCACCCCAAAAGCGCGACCTGTTTCGGCAAGAAAATCTTTTTCATTGGGGAAAATTTTATCGCGGTTGATATTGGCAAGTTGCATAAAAGTTTTTGACCAGCCTTCAATGTTGGTAGAAAGATATTTCATGATTTCAAACTCTGCTCCTGCGGTAAGATGAAACGCCCGTTGCATACTGTGGTCATATTTTTGATTGAGCAAAGCACCAGGTTCAGGCGCGGAAAGAAAGCCTTGAAAAATATTCACAATATCTCTATCTGATTGGGCAGACAGCAAGTTTTGCGCATATAATCCTGTTCCTAAATTAAAGCTCACACGATTAAAGTTGAGTTTTCCACGCAAACGAGGTTCAGGCGAAAAATAGCCTTGGTCATTATAATAATGTAAGCGGACACTTGGCTCTAAGACCAAACGCTCAAAAGCCTTATCAAAACGCTCCGAATAAGATACATTTTTTGCCAAAAATACGTGCTTGTAACCAATATAAAAGGCGGCTTCTGAATTACTTTTTTCTTGAGTTGTGGCATAACCAAAAGAGTTAGTAAAACGATAATTAGTATTAAAACCAAACACCGTCAAACCAAAATCTAACTGATTGACTTTGTTCAAGATATAAGTCATGTTTAAGCCGCCATTGAAACCGCTAATGTTACTTTTTCGTGCAAAAGTTTCAGATTGGGTTTCCAATTTTGTGCGATAATCAGAGTAGGCAAAATTTCCTGACAAAATAACGGCTGCTTGCGTAGGCAAAAGCTGAAAATTTGCCCCACCACCCGAAGCCTGCCAGTTAATATTTGCAGGAGTTTGGTAATTCACATTGTCATTATGGTTAAAACCGAACACATTTACATAATTAATACCATCAGTTGCAGTAATTTTACCATAAGTATCCATGTAATTATAAGGTAACGCAACCTTCGCGTCTAAAGGCGGTTTTACGTAAGGGTATAAGATTCCGCTTGTTTTGTCAATGTAGTTATTTTTGGCAGACAACATAAAACTCACGCCCGAACCTTGTCGTTTTCCTTTTAGCAGAGGTCCTTCTAATAAAGCTCCCGCAGAAAAAGGGTTTGCGTTCCATCTTACATGAAACTTATTCAAATTACCATTTCTTGTGCGTATGTCCATCACGGAAGAAGTTCTACCGCCATATTTTGCAGGAAAAGCAGCAGTATAAACATCTGTCGAGCGAATGTAATCCAAATCGAACACACTAAACAAACCCAATGAGTGAAAAGGGCTATAAATAATCATTCCATCGAGTAGCACCATGTTTTGAATCGGCGTACCACCACGGATGTATAATTGTCCGCCTTGGTCACCTGTAAAAACGACACCAGGCAGTAATTGTAAATACTGCGCCAAATCGGGTGATCCCACCGAAGGTATAATTTTGATTTGTTCAGGAGTAATTGCCGTTACATTGGATTTTAACTCTGTGGTTTCAATTTTCCCTGTTTCTCTTGTTGCCGTAATTTCGACTTCCGCTCCCGTAATTCCGACTTCTTTTAGCCCAAATTGAATGGTCATAACCTTGCCATTACCAATCGTAACTTTCTGATAAGCAGTATCGTAGCCAATATAGAACGCAATCAGTTGATATTCCCCGCCCGCGAGCTTATCCAAACTAAAAATTCCCTCTTCATTTGTATAAGCCCCTGCTTCTATTGCAGGAATCATCACCGTTGCCCCCACCATCGGCTCCCCATTCGTATCCACAACCTTACCTCGAATTTGCGCATTTTGGGCAAAAATGACACTGTTAAATAATAAAAGAACAAAAATAATAAGTGATGCTTTTTTCATAAAAATTGTATAAAAATCGTTTATTGATTCAATATTTTCCAAACTAGCGTTTTCAAAATATGCCCATCCTCCATATCCGTAGAAATAATGCCTTTGAGCATCAAATCGGTTTCCAAAATATAGGAAATGTAGCGATAGACATTGGCAAGAGGATAAACACGTTTGGCATTTGCGTAATCTTGGGCTGCGTACCAGTTCATTTTCAACTCCGTTTGAATTGCCTTAGCATCGCTTAATTTCAATGCCCAAACAGTTGCCATGTTACTCATAAATTGAAACAACTGATTGACAATGATGATAGGAGGATTGAGTTTGGTATTTGCCGCAAGTTTATCAATAATGAGGTGAGATTGCGCAACATTTCGCGTACTTAATGCCTTCACTAGCTCAAATACATTAAATTCCTTGTCAATGTTCATCATCTCGTAAATGATTTCCTTCGTCAATTTATTTTTGCCAAAAGCTTTCAAAAAGATGAAAATTTTCTCCAATTCGTTTTCAATGAGATGCAAATTCGCGCCTAAGTTGCTGACAACCAAATCTTCCACGCCAGATTCCATTTCAAAACCTTCTCCCATAATAAAAGTTAGCACCCAGTTTCGCACATCTTTTTCGTACAGTTTTTTGGATTCAAAAATAACCGCCCCGCTTTTGTCCAACATTTTCTCCAAGGCAGCAGGCAATTTTTTTCCTTTCCCCTTAAATGCCAGCACCAAGACCGTACTTTTCATGGGTTTTTGAAAATAAGTTTTCATTTTGTCCCATTCTTTTGCCGAAAAATTTTGCGCCTCTTTCAAAATCACTACGCGCCTATCTGCCATAATGGGGAAACTCTTTGCCTCTGTCAAAATTGTACCGATATTTGTTTCAGAAGCATACAAATGCGCCCGATTAAAATCCCTTTGACTTAACTCAATCGCCTCTTTATCAACAAGTTCTGTTATTTTGTCTGTAAAATAGGTTTCCTCTCCATATAAGTAATAAATGGGAGCAAATTTCTGCTTTTGAATGTCTTTTTTGATGTTATCAAAACTCATATCCTGCGTATCATTTGCGCAAATGTACGAATTTTTTGGGAGTCAGTGCAAGTTTTTAGTGCAAAGGATAGCCCCCTCTTTGCCGCCTAGCAAAGCGCAATCCACTTGCTTGAAAAGCTTGATTGCTTACATTTACGCTACTTATGGGTAAAAATATCACTTTCCCATTTTCCGTTACAATTTTAAATTGGTAAAAAATAGGCTTCCCTTGTGCCAAAGTTATCACATTTTTGTCAATCGCACTACGTTCATTGGTAGTTTCCGCAATTTTCACAAATTGTTTTTTATCTAAGGACCTTAACACAATAACTTTGTCTTTTCCTTTTAAATTAGAAATACTCCAACTCACAATTCCGTTTCCTTGGTTTCCTTCTAAGGCTATGTAATTCAGCTTAGGAGGTTGATTTTGCCCATAAAAAAGCAAAGGGAAATGAAGCATTAAAGAAAAAATAGTTACAATAGAAAGATTTGACATGACTTGGGTATGTTTAAGTTAAGACTAATAGAAATCGTAGGTTCGAGATTAAACTGCAATGTTAGATATTTTCAAATAATTAAGGCAAATAGATATTAAGGGAAAATTATAAATTATTTCCTAATACTTAAAAAGAAAGAAACCTTTCATCTAACTCATTTCTACCATAAAACATAATAAATTGATTATAAAGCAACTAAAAATAAAAAAAACGCTACGAACTATTTTATTTTATACACTCAACATAGAAAAAATTTCAATGAAAAAATATTTCGATAAATGAAATACCATGTAAGATTAGCGTCAAAAAGTCATTTTTTTCAACAAAACCTTATTTTGCTTTGCATTTCCTTAAAAGCAATTTCCCTAACATACATTTTTTTCTTACCTTTGCACCTTCAAAACTGGCAAAAATTAGGCAGGTATGTTAAGCATTGAAAAAATAGGCATCGAGTTCGGCGGAAGTTTCTTATTCAAAGAAGCAAGTTATCAATTTTCACCCGGCAAAATCTTCGGATTAATTGGGCGCAATGGCGCGGGAAAATCCTCTTTATTAAAGGTGATTGCGGGGAAAAGTTTGCCCTCAGAAGGAAAAGTACATTTGGTAAAAGATGCAAAAATTGGCTATTATCACCAAGATTTACTTTCTTATGAAACAGAAAAAAGCATTTTTGACGTGGCAAAAGAGGCATTTTCGGGTTTACTTGCCAGAAAAGACGAAATCGAACATATTCTTGCCGAGTTAGAAAAAGGCAGCGAGGATTGGGATTTGTGGGACAAATTGGCAGTTTTACAAGTTGAATTTGAAGCACTTGGCGGTGACCGAATGGACGCAAGTATTTATGAAATTTTGGCGGGCTTAGGCTTCAAAGCCAATGAATTTCATCAACCTTACAAAATTTTTTCGGGAGGTTGGCGAATGAGGGTAATGTTGGCGAAAATGTTACTTGAACAACCCGAAATTTTACTACTCGATGAGCCTACGAATCACTTGGATTTGCCCTCTATTCAGTGGTTAGAAAATTATTTAAGAACATACAGTGGCGTTTGTGTGATTGTTTCGCATGATCGTTATTTCTTGGATAGAATGATTGATATCATTTTGGAAATTTCCATGCAAAAGCTATTCGAATATCCTGGTAATTTCTCGAAATTCATTGAGACGAAAGCGGAACGAATGGAGTTGCAAAGCAAAGCCTACGAAAATCAACAACGTTATATCGCTGATCAACAACGTTTTATCAATCGTTTTAAGGCGAAAGCAAGTAAGGCTACTCAAGCCCAAAGCAAACTCAAACAACTCAATAAATTGGAACGTGTGGAAGCTCCCGAAGAAGAAAATTTTGATTTGGACATTGAGTTTAAAATCAAAACGCCTTCTGGTCGTGAGGTTATTTCGCTAAAAAATGTGCAAAAATCGTATGGTGAAAAGCACGTTTTAAAAAATAGTAACATCGTAATTGAGCGCGGCGATAAAATTGCTTTGATTGGAGCGAATGGTATTGGGAAATCTACCTTGTTGCGTATTATTGGGGGAATTGAAATTCACGAAGGAGACAGAAAAGAAGGGCATAACCTCATACAAGCCTTGTTTGCACAGCATCAGTTGGAGGCATTAAACCTCAAAAACACCATTTTGCAAGAATTGTATCAAATGGGATCGGCACGTTTGGAAACGGAATTGCGTACCATTTTAGGTTGTTTTATGTTTTCGGGAGAAGATGTGGACAAGAAAATTCAAGTACTTTCGGGGGGCGAAAAATCAAGGGTAGCTTTGGCAAAAGTATTGATTTCTGATGCCAATTTCTTGCTGCTTGATGAGCCTACGAATCACTTGGACATGCCGAGTATTCAAATTTTGATACAAGCACTTGCCGCTTATCAAGGTACTTTTGTTGTAATTTCGCATGACCGTCATTTTCTTGCCGAAGTTGCCAATAAAATTTGGTACATCGAAGATATGCAGTTGAAAGAATATCCCGGCACTTATGAGGAATACGATTATTGGCGAACACAACGCGAAGCGGAAAAATTGGCACAAGAAAAAGCTGAAAAAGCAGCAAAAGTAGCCAAAAATGAAGCCAAGCAAAAAGCTGTAGTTGCAGTGAAAGAAGCAGTAAAACCTGAAGATTTTGAGCAGCAAAAATTGCGAAAAAACCGCATCAAAAAGCTAGAGCGCCAGCAAGAAGAGGTGGAAAGTTTGATAGAAAAGCTGGAAAAGGAAAAAAAATCAGCGAATCAACAACTTATTTCTCCTGAAAATGCCGCTAATTATGCCAAAATTGCCCAAATTCAGCAACAAATCAGCAGCTTAGACAAGCAAATTGAAAAGGCTACGGAGGAGTGGGAAAATGTATTGTTGCAGTTGGAGGAATTGAATTAATAATTATAGGGTTCGGAACTTTTTAAAAGTTCCGAACCCTATAATTACCCAATATAATATTTTATTTCAAAAAATATGTGGAACACCGAAAATTTATGGTTTGAAGTCGCAGTTATAAGCACATTTTTCGCACTCGGACACATTTTCTTTGGTCATTTTGAGGAAAGAACCTCGAAATGGCGGAAGTTTTTTAAGTACATTTTTTTTCTTCCCTTCTTTCTCAGCCTTTCCTATTTTTTCGGAAGACCTATTGCCTTTGGCTTTTTAGGAATTATGGTGTTAGCAGTCATTTATGTGCATGGCATTCTCCTTCCCAAAAAAGGCATCAATGGTTGGACTGGCGAGCCTAAACGTAAATATTATGAGTTTAGAGGTTGGGATACGGATATTTTTAAGGATAATTAAGCTATGCGCCACGTAAATATGCACATTGAAGGAGTTCCCAATCCTCATGCGATTAAATTTGTATTGGAAAATGGGGTTTTGAGCCAAGAGGAGTATGTTTTTGAAAAATTTTCAGAAACGGGTCATTCGCCTTTGGCACGAAAAATTATGATGTTGAAATATGTAACACAAGTAATTATTCATCGAAATTATATTACCGTTTCTAAATCAACAGACACAAAATTTGAATGGGAAGAAGTAATCCCGGAAATTAAACAGATGATTGTAAGTCATTTACAAGAAAATCAGCCCATTGCTTATGTGGGGATTCCTGTGGCAAAGCATCAAAGTTCTGATGATGTATTGGTGAAAATTATCGTGCAATTATTAGATGAACACATTCGCCCTGCAGCTCAAGAAGATGGCGGTGACATCTTTTTTGATACCTTTGAAAATGGTGTGCTACACCTAAAACTCATTGGAGCTTGTAAAGGCTGTCCTTATAGTCACCAAACGGTTCAGCAAGGAGTGG
>JBJXHA010000529.1:0-14210 GCA_046160275.1 Bacteroidia bacterium
TGGCAAATGTCGCCTGTCGCTGAATCAAGCGAGAAAAAAGGGGCGGCTAAAACAGGATTAAACCCGACACAATACATTGATGATGACTTGTTTGGCTTTATGGACGCTGATAAAAAGGAGACTCTTACAAGAACTTCGCCTGTGCGTGTAGATGCTTTGCTTGCTTTGACTTCTTACAAGGGCGATTTGGATTTTGGGACAAATTATATGGCAAAAGCAATTGGGGGAAATCCTAACATTTTTGAAACAGAAATTCATTCGGGCATTTATCGCGGCACAATTTTAATAGAGTTGGACAGAGTAGGTTGTGGCGAAGGTTTTAAGGAAAAAACAATTACAAATGAAGAAAAAGCAAAGCGCGTATTAGGTTTGTTAGATGCTTTTCAAATGTTGTGGAGTTCGGGCAGACAAAGCCGTTTTTTAGCGGATATTTCGCCTAAATTTATTGCCGCAGCGTATTTGAAAGCCAAAAACCCTGTTTTTTTAGAGGCAGTTAATTTAACAGCAGCAGGAAAACTAGATACGGCTAAATTAACTTCTGTTGTTTCTGATTATGAGCGTTTTATGTCGGGTCATGTATTTGCAGCGCAAGAAGGGGTTTTTGAAAAAGTAGAAGGGATTACTTCTTTAAAAGAAGGTTTTGCACAAATTCAGGCTTGGGTAAAAGACTATTATCAAGTAGGATAAGTGCATTGTTAAATTAATTTCACTTAAAATGCCTGTTGTACGGGAATCCGCTTCAGCTGCCCTCCATCGGCAAAAACTTAGTTTTTGCGCTGATGCGGCAGCTGAAGCAGCCGCTACAAAGGTGCGTTTATTGAATTGATTTTAATTATATTTATCAGCCATACTGTTTTTTTTTATTTTAATCAATGAAATATTTAGTCATACAACTTCACGCGCAGACGGCCGCCTATCGTATTCCTGAATTTCAATCTTATCATAAATCGTTTCGTTTGCCGCCTCCTACCACGATAATTGGATTGGCGGGTGCTGCGCTAGGCTTAGGTCCTTTGGCTGCCCAAACCTATTTTAATGATGCTGATTTTCGTTTTGGAATTTCGGGAACTCATGAAGGAAGTGCCACAGATTTATGGAAATACGATAATTTTAAAGGAAGAGGCGTATTAAAGAAAGAAATTCTTTATGGAAGTCAACTCTATCTCGTATTTGGGCATTCCGATGAAACCAAACTTGCTGAGCTTTCGCAGGCTTTTCTTTCGCCCATTTATGCTTTGTCTTTGGGATATAGTGATGCCTTAGTAAAGGTAGTTGCTACTCATTTTATTGAAAATGAAGCAATTAGTAGAAAACTTGAGTTTTGTTTAATTGACAAAGACATTATTGCCGAAACTATCACGAATACTTTTGATGAGGGCAACTTTTCACTTTATATGCACGACAGTATGCAATATAATTTGCCTACTCAATTTACGTATGAGAAAGAATATGGTGTACGCAAAGTAAGCGCACGCAAACAATTTACCTTTGTTGGAAATGAAATGACACTTAATTTTGACATAAAAGGCATTCAATATGAAAATAGATTCATCCCAATTTTTGCATTATGAAGCCTTGCAAGAAGTAAAGGCTAAGGAAACCGAAACTTTAATAGAGCATACATTAAATGCTGTCAATCAATGGTTTTTAATCAAAGAACGCTATGAAAAAGTATTCCCTTTTTCGGAAGAATTTTGGCAGCAGTCTTTTATTTCAGTGCTTTTTCATGATATGGGAAAAGCCACATATAATTTTCAAGATTTAACCATTAAAGGTCTTTGGAAATACAAAGGCTCTCTTTTAGATGATGACCGTATTCGACATGAGTTTGTATCTGGCTTGGTTTTATTAGGGATTCAACCACTTTATTATCAACAATATCCAGAGCCATTAGTGGCAGTTTTTGCGCATCATAAAAAATGGAATCACGAAATATTTCTTAACTATAAAAATCGCCCACTAAAACTCATACCTGAAGCGTTAAAAGCATTTGTTACTTTTGCAGAACAAGTGTACGAGCAAGCGTGGAAGGAAAAACGCGCCTTTTCATCAAAGGGAATTGATTATTTGAACACACAAAATCACGATTTTTTATTTGAAAATATCTTTAAGGCAAAATTTGTTAAAAATATTAAGGCGAATGAAGCCTCTCGTAAAACCTATATTTTCTACAAATCCATTTTGCACCTTGCCGATTGGACTTCTTCTGCACATAAACCTTTGCCTACTTTGTTGCCCGCACTTCTACAAGAGGCTTTACAAGCCAAAATTGTAACCAAATTAGAGAACGAAGGGAAAACAGAAATTGCGGCACATTTTCAGTTCAGAAAATTTCAAGAAGCAAGTATTACCGAGAAAAATGTATTGGCAATTGCGCCCACAGGAAGTGGTAAAACGGAGGCTTCTTTGTTATGGGCTTCCCTCAAAAAGCCACCTCAAAAAATTATTTACTTATTGCCTACACGCGTAACTGCAAACGCGCTTTGGAAAAGGCTATGCGGATATTTTGGTGAAGAGCATACTGCAATCGTTCATTCTTCCGCTTTGTTAATGAGAGAATTAGCAGAGGACAAACCTTATAAAGATTATTTGTATGATGCTTGTTTTTTTAAGCCTGTAACAGTAGCTACGATTGACCAATTACTTACGCAAGGATTTAATTTAGGGCATTGGGATTTAAAAACTTTTCATTGTTTTGAGGCAAAAATTATCATTGATGAGGTGCATTTGTATTCGCCTTGGACTTTGGGCTTAATCATTGCAACGATTCAATATTTACAGAAGGAGTGGAACGCTACTTTTTATTTGATGACGGCAACTATGCCCTTAAAACTTAAACAGCTCTTAACGAATACTTTATCTGTGGAGCAAACGATTTTTGTCGAAGATAGCGAACTGCTTGATAGCGCAAGAAATACGTTTTTTGCCACAGAAAAAGCCATTGACGAAATGCAACCGCAAATTGTGGAGGCTTTGCAGCAGAATAAAAAGGTGCTAATTGTTGTAAATACCGTAGATGAAGCGATTCGATTATATAAAGCCTATCAAGATTTTTCACCTATTTGTTATCATTCTCGTTTTATTGTGAGAGATAGACAAGCAAAAGAAACACAGATTTTTGAAAGAGAAAAAGATGACTCGAAAGGTTGTTTGCTCATTGCCACCCAAGTTGTAGAGGTATCTTTGGATATTGATTATGATATTTTGTTTACCGAAAATGCGCCGATTGATGCTTTAATTCAACGAGCAGGGAGAGTAAACCGTAAGCGAAATGCTAATCGAAATACAGAAGTTTGGGTGTTTCCACACAGAGATGTAGTAAAAGAATATGTTTATTCCTTAGAGAAAGTCTTAGAAAACACCTTTGAAATGATACAACAACATCATGGACAAAGACTTACTGAAAGAATTTTGCTCGAAATGGTAAACCAAGTCTATGAAAATATTGAGGTAACAGAAAATGCTTTTTATAAAGAGGCTATAAATCAGTATAGCAAAATCCAAAAAGAGGAAGGTTATATAAAAGATGTAAGCCTAAAAGATAGAAACAATGACATTTATACGCGCGAAGGAATGGACAGCATTTCGGTAATTCCTTGCCAGTTTTATGAGGAAATCCAAACTAAGAAATTATCTGCGGCGCAAAAAAAGGAATATGAGGTTTCAATTAGAAAATGGCAATATGCACAACGAAAATGTAGCTTAAAAGACGATGATGGATTCGAATATGTTGATATTGCCTACTCTTCAGAAACGGGATTAGACTTCAAAGGCACACCTCCATCAAAAACAAATATAATTTGCTAATTTTTTAAATCATGACCACCACACACACAACTCTCATCTCTTTTCCTGAAATTTCTTTGTTGGCGCGTGATGCGCATAAGTTGAGAGGATTTTTTGGGAATTATTTTCGGGAGGCTTCGCCTTTGTTGCATAATCATTTGGAGGGAGGGAAGTTGAAATATGGCTATCCTTTGGTGCAATACAAGGTGTTAAACAAGGTTCCGCATTTGTTGGGCTTGAACGAGGGCGCGGAATTGCTGCGCGATTTGTTTTTGTCTATGGATAAAATTGAGATTGAAGGGCAGACTTTTCCTGTGTTTGCTAAAAATATTCGCTATCAAAAAGAGGAAATTGGGATTGTCGAGGACTTGCATACCTATCATTTTGAAACGCCTTGGATGGCGTTGAATGAGCAGAATCATGCCCTTTATTTGCAGTATTCGGAGGAACGCCAAAAAGACCAAATCAAAGGCATTGCGATACGTAATCTTTTGAATGTGTTAAAAGATTTGGGTTATCCCATGAGCAAGGAAATGCCGCGTGTTTTGGCTTCCTTTCGCCAAACGAAGCAGATGGAAACAGGCTTCAAAAACAACAAAATGCTCGCTTTTTTAGGAGAACTGACAACCAATGTGTTATTACCTGATTACATCGGCTTAGGAAAATCCGTTTCGCGGGGATATGGCGTGATTTGTAGAGAGAAGGGGTAGTAGGCGAGGGGGGCGTAAATAGAATACTTGTTTGACAAAACACCCCCGCAAACAAACCATTTCCCCTCGCTTATAGTTTAGCAGATAGGTTTTTTATTGTTGAATATCGCGTCATGACACCAAAATTTCATTCTTTACTTGTAAAAGACATTCGTCAAGAAACGGCGGATTGCGTTTCTATCGCTTTTGAAGTTCCTGCGAACTTAGTAGCTGATTATCAATTTATTCAAGGGCAATATTTGACGTTGAAGACGCAAATTGGGGGGGAGGAAGTGCGCCGTTCTTATTCGATATGTGTAGCTCCTAATGAGGGAGAGTTACGAGTGGCGGTGAAAAAAGTGCAAGGTGGGATTTTTTCTACTTATGCAAATGAGCTGTTAAAAGTGGGTGATTTTTTAGAGGTGATGACTCCAATGGGACAATTTCATTCCGAAATTCAGCCCAATCAAGCCAAAAAATACTTGGCATTTGCGGGTGGTAGCGGCATTACCCCGATGATGTCTATTATGAAAGCGGTGCTACATACCGAGCCTCAGAGCCAAATTACCTTAATTTATGGCAACCAAAATCGCGCTTCTATCATTTTTAAAGAGGAAATAGATGGCTTGAAAAACCGTTTTATGCAGCGTTTTCGTGCCTACCATGTATTGAGTAAGGAATTTACAGACGCGCCTATTTTTACAGGCTTGATGAATGAGGAAAAATGCCAAGAATTTTATGCCAAATTGGTAGAAGTGGAAGAAATGGACGAAGTATTTATTTGTGGTCCCGAACCGATGATGGACGCAGTAGAGAAAAGTTTGAAGCAGGTGGAGGGCATGAAGGCAAAAATTCACATTGAAAGATTTACGGCATCTACTGCTGCGAAAAAAGTACAAGTACAGCTTACCCAAGAAGATGCAGAGAAAAAAAGTACGGTTTCTATTAAGCTAGATGGACTTACTTTTGATATACAAATGACTTATGGTGGCGAATCAATCTTAGATGCTGCCCTAAAAAGTGGTGCCGATTTGCCTTTTGCTTGCAAAGGAGGCGTTTGTTGCACCTGTCGCGCCAAAGTAGTGCAAGGTACCGTAAATATGGACGTAAATTATGCCCTTGAAGCCGATGAAGTCGCGCAAGGCTTTGTGCTTACTTGTCAATCTCACCCTACTTCAGAAAAAGTTTTCGTGGATTTTGATATAAAATAAGCCATTTCCTGTCCCTAGAAATTAATTTCTTCCTTATCTATTAAGTACTAATTAGTTTAGGTTGTTTTTATTACAAAAGGATAATTATCAATACTTTATATCTGTTTACTGATAACTGTTAATTGTTACCTGTCACCTATCATCTCTTATGAATCCAAGTTTAGATGCCTCTCCCGAAGCGTTTCAAGCCATTTTGCAGCAAGCAACGGATTTGATTTTGGCGCAATACCAACAAATGCCCCATCAAAAAGGCTTTAATGCTCCTTCTCAATCGGTGGTTGAGGCGTGGTTTGCCGAGCCGCTCCCACAAAATGCGATGGAAATGCCTACTTTGTTTGAAGAAATTGAGCAAAAAGTAGTGGCAAGTGCTACGGGAAACTTTGGTAAAAATATGTATGCCTATGTGATGTCAGGCGGAAACCAAATTTCTACGGTGGCGGAATTGATTTTAGCTACGGTAAATCAAAATAATACAAAATGGCATCTCGCGCCCGCTATGACAGAAATTGAAAAAAGGGTGGTAAAATGGGCAGCAGAAATGATTGATTATACCGCAGAAGCAGGGGGTGCAATGGTAAGTGGAGGTTCTGAGGCAAATTTGGCAGGGCTAACGGTGGCAAGAAATGTCTTTTTTCAGCAGCAAAACATTAAAGAAAATGGACTTTTTGGACAAAAACCCTTTACGATATACTGTTCTACCGAAACGCATAATTGCGTAGATAAAAGTGTGGTCATGCTGGGAATTGGTACGAAACAGTTGAGAAGAATTAGCACAAATAACGATTTTACGATAAATTTATCTGCCCTTGAGGCACAAATTGTAGCCGACAAAGCCGCAGGATTTCAGCCTTTTTGTATCATTGGAAACGCGGGAACAGTCAATACAGGCGCAATTGATGACTTGGAAGGTTTGGCGCAACTCGCCCAAAAATATCAACTTTGGTTTCATATAGATGGTGCGTATGGCGGTTTGGCTTCGTCTTTGCCTTCTGTGAAAGCGGCTTATGCGGGCATGGAAAAAGCCGATTCTATTGCCTTAGATTTTCACAAATGGTTGTATCAGCCCTTTGAAATTGGCTGTTTATTGGTCAAAAATTGGGAAATGTTGCGTGAAACCTATTTTAAACGTGCGGATTATTTGGAGATGAAATTTGTGCCACAAGCAACTCGTTTTGAATATAATGAGCATTATTTTCAACTTTCGCGCAATGCAAAAGCCTTTAAAGTGTGGATGTCAGTGAAAGCTTATGGTTTTTCGCGCATACAAACAATGATGCAAAAAGACATTGATTTAACGCATTATTTGGCGGAGCTTATCACACAATCTCCTGATTTTGAGCTAAAATCGCAACCTTATTTGGCGGTTGTTTGCTTTCAATATAAAGGTAAAATGCTTGATAGCCAAGAAATTGCGGATTTTAACCAACATTTAGTTCCTTTATTAGAAGCTGATGGGCGCGTATTTATCATGGGAACAAAATTGAATGGCGAATTTGTCTTACGTGCCTGCCTTATTAATCATCGTAAAGACAAAGCTTCGGTGGAATATTTGTTGGAAACGATTCGAGAAGTAGGGGATAACCTTCATTCATAGGAATATGTACCAAATTTTAAAAAAAATTTTCAAAACACTGCTCCCTTCCTCCTTGCTCATCTCCCAAGAAGAACGCTTCCGCAAAGTGCTAACTTGGTTTTATCAAGGAAATCAACGGGAATGTAACATTTGCCAAGCAAAACTTGCTAAGTTTGTCCTGTCTGAAAAGGGCGACTTACTTTGTCCAAATTGTGGGAGTTTGGGGAGAAATCGTAGGTTATTGACGCTGTTACAAGCAGAGCCGCTTGCAGGTAAGCGAATGTTGGAGTTTTCGCCCTCGCGTTGTTTGTTTCGTTATTGGAAAAAGCAGCAAGCTCTCACCTATATTGCTACGGATTTTGAAAATGAATTTTTGGCAGATGTAAAATGGGACATTACGAATTTACCTACTGATGTGCCGCCTTTTGATTATATTGTTTGCTATCACATCTTAGAACATATTACAGATGATGAAAAAGCCATGCAAAATTTGTATCGCATGGTAAAACCTACGGGGAAAATATTTATCCAAACGCCTTTTAAAGCAGGAGAAATTTATGAAGATGTTAGGATTCAAAGCCCCGAACAAAGGTTAGCGCATTTTGGGCAAGAAGACCATGTCCGTATTTATTCGGTGGAAGGATTGAAACAGCGATTGACCCAACAAGGGTTTCAAGTAGAAGTTTTGCATTTCCAAGAAACGGATGATAACTATAGGGGCTTTGGTACTGAGGAATTTGTATTGGTAGCGCGTGTTTAGCTTAAAAGCGTTCGGAACTTTTCGAAAAGTTCCGAACGCTTTTAAGTAATTTACCAAAAATATTAAGGTTTTTCAATTATCATAAGTAACTGATAATCAATTTTTTAATCATTATCAATTCTCCATTATTAATTATCAATTACTTAAGCTAAAGAAAACATTTTCCCGCCAATTTTTCCCTGCCACCCTTCTCCCATTCCTCCTTCAAAATACTCAATACAATCGTATCGCGCCAAGTCCCATTGCTATTACGGGTAAAATGCCGCAAAATCCCTTCTACCGCACAACCAATGCTTTTCATTGCTGCAATGCTACGTTCATTTTGGGCATTTGCTTCAAACATAACGCGCTCAAAACCCAAGGTATCAAAAGCAAAAGTAAGCAGCAGCAATTTACAATGTTTGTTTAATCCCGTGCCTTGAAAATTCTTTCCATACCAAGTATAACCGATTTTCAGCGAGCAATTTTCTAGATCAATGTCATAAAAGCGAGTGCTTCCTGCAAACTGTTCTGTGCGCTTATCATACACCAAAAAGGCATAATCTTTTTGTTTTTCACGTCTATCTATCGTAAGTTTAAAATATGCCTTCATGTCCTCTGCATTCGTCAAAGGCGCAGGAGAATAGAACCAAATTTCAGGCTCATCGGCGGTAAAATGAACAAGTGGCGTAAAATTATCAGCCGTCAAAGGTAATAATTTCACACAGTCATTTTCCAAAATATGCTCAGTTTGAAAGTCAAAAGTAATGTTTTCCATTATGTTCTATGATTTATTTTGAAATATATTGTTACGTCCCAATTTGTTGTTTCAAAAACAGCACAATTTGGGCAATGGCATCTTTTCCTTCGGGAACATATTGCCAAAAAAGTTGCCAAGTGTGAATCAAGCCTTTCCATTTTTGAACTTCAACTTTTACCCCTGCTTCTTTGGCGCGATAACCTAGACGCAAACCATCATCGCGCAAAATTTCAGACTCGCTAATCTGAATGAGTAAGGGTGGCAACTCCGACAAATCAGCGTAGAGAGGCGAAACCAAAGGATGGGTAGGTGGATAAGTAGCATAATACATTTTTGCCCAAGCCGCAATGTCAAAATGTTGAAGCACGGTGTCGTGGGTTTTATTTTCCATTACAGATTCTCCCGTTATCGCCAAATCTGTCCAAGGGCAAAGCAAAAAAGCAGCTAAAGGCAATTCTCTGTGTTGCGCTTTAAGGGCAAGTAACAAACTCAAACTCAAACCACCGCCTGCCGAATCCCCTGCTAAAATAATTTGTTTCGGCGAATAACCTTTGGAATGAATCAACCAGTCATAAGCGTACAAAGCATCTTCTAAGGCTGCAGGAAAAGGATGCTCAGGCGCAAGCCGATAATTTAAGGAAAAGGCTTGGACTTTGGCATCAGCAGCGATTTTTGCCACCATTGCACGATGCGTTTTGGCAGAACCTACGGCAAAACCTCCGCCATGACAATACAATATGACGTGGCTTTTGTGCGCGCCAGTAGGACGAATCCATTCTGCGGTAAAATGCTCAAACTTAATTTCTTGCACCGAAGTTCCCGTAGGCAAAGGCAAATTCACGGTAAAACGGTCACCTGTTCTGCGCAAAAAAGGAATGTCGCTATGGCGAACTTGAAAGTTATGAATCAGCGTTTGCGTGGCTGTTTTTACGATTTTATGTTGAAAACTTGGCATGGCGTAGTGAAAAGAATATTTCGACAAGGTCAAGAACTAGGGTAAGAGTGAAAACAAAGTTTGCATATCTTTAGGGAAAAAACCACAAAGTAAAAGAAGTTCAGGCACAAAGTTACACAAAGAAAAAGCCTTTATCCCCTAGCTTTGTGTTTCTTCGTGGAAAATACTTTGTGAAACTTTGTGGTAAAAAAATGCAAGTTTGATTACCTATTCCTAGCAAAAAAGAGAAAAGTTTGTATTTTTTCTCTGTGCGGCAAAAGTAGGGGCTATGTACTAAAAAAGCAAGGAAAGTTACTCGCCATTTCCTAACTCTTCGATTTTTTTCCGTAAACTTTGCTGCTCACGCGCTTCTTTTTCTAAGCGAATTTCTTTTGCATGTGCTGTAACTGTTAAAATAACAGAGAAAAAAAGCATTAAATTAATAACTGTCCACTCTAATAAAGAAAAGGCAAACCATGACAAAAGGAGCGGATACAAACACTGTGTGAGAAAAATAATGCCGAAAAAGATACCGATAAGTATGGCTTTTTCGCGCGCCTTTTCCACAGAACGATAAATCATTACAGCCAAGAGAACGATAAAAATAGAAAACCATTGCATAGTTTGGGAATTGAATAGAACAAAGATACAAATAATTGGGAATAATTTGTATCGGAACGAGTGAAAACTAAGTGTGCCTAAAAACCACAAAGTAGCAGAAGTTCAGGTACAATGTTACACAAAGAAAAAACCTTTACCCCTAGTTTTGTGTCTCTTTGCGGAAAACACTTTGTGAAACTTTGTGGTAAAAAAAAAGCAAGTTTGATGCTTTATTTTTTCCTATTCCATAGATACCACTTTATACGAAAAAAGATGACCCACTGTTGAAGGTGAATCATCTTTTTCGCTTATTTTTTAAATAATCGCTCTTTCAAAAGAAGCTTAGTTACAAGGAAATTCTTCTGAAGTTGAAGAGACTGTGCAACCTTGATAGAAGGCATTACCGCAAGTTTCCATGATAGAAATGCCACAACCATTCATCGGTGCAATGCTGTAAGCTTTTAATTTACAGTTTTGTCCTTCGCTTACAGTTGAGTAGGCGTATTTGTGTCCGCCAGCCCCTAACATACCTGTAACGCCACAGTCATATTCGATTGCTGTCATTCTATCTACGGTGAATGTAGGGTCAGAAAAACCGTTATAACCCATTGCATTCCACAATTTATCCAATTCAGCCGCATCGCCATTTTGATTTTTGCGGTATCTGTCTTTCAAATAGGCATATACTTCTGCTACGCTATGCAAGTTTTTCAACGTACCAAACTGAGGATTTGTGCCTAAGTGATGTAATTTTTTAGGTTCAGTATTGGGGATATTGAAAAGTGGATGCGTTGAGTTGCAAGAACAAGGTTGAGACGTAAATCTTTTGATATAACATTGTCCATCTCTCGTATAACAATATGCACTTTGGTTATTTTGCAATTCTACTTTTGCGCCACAAGGCACATCGCTACAGTCTGATTTGCCAAAACAACCTTGATAAAAGGCATTGCCACAAGTTTCCATGATAGAAATACCGCAACCGTTCATTGGGGTAACACTGTAAGCTTTTAAGCTACAACCTGCATCTTTTTCGTTGCCAATAGTCGCATACACATATTTATGTCCACCAGCACCTAACATTCCTACTGTACCACAGCTATAAGAGATTTCGGTCAACTTATCTACTGTAAAACTTGCATCAGAAAAGCCACTATATCCCATAGCTCTCCACAATTTGTCTAATTCCGCAGCATCACCATGTTGGTTTTTGCTGTATCTACCTTTTAAGTGATTGTACACTTCGGTTGTGTTTTTTAAGCCTTTCAAAGTTCCAAATTGAGGATTTGTTCCCAAATGATCAATGTACTTAGGCTTTGAATCTGCGGGGATTCTGAACAACGGATGGTCTGCATTGCAAACGCAAGGAGTTGTTACACAAGTTCTTGTATAACATTGTCCTTCGCGCATATAGCAATAAGAACTCGTAGTTTGGGCTTGGACAATTCCCAAACATAGCATAGATAATACCAAAGAGAAAATGCGTTTCATAAAACGTAATCTTAAAGATGAATAAATAATGTAAAAATACGAAAATATGAATTATCCGTATCACAAATAACTTTATTTTCACTACAAAGAAACGAAAAATAATGATAAGATTGCAAGGTTTTAGGGAAAAAATTACACTTAATAGACTTCATTACATCTCATTTTTCGTATAAAAAAACAAAAAAGCCTTCTAAATCTGACAAGACTTAGAAGGCGAATATATCCAATCATTAATTCAGTGAACAGCAAACAGTTACATTCGATGATTTTGCCTACTGTTTTACTGATAATCACTTCCTGTTATTTAGTCAGCTTTATCGTGCAAAAAGGGATTTTGCTCCCTAATTTTAAACTTTTTTTCGTGATCACCATCAAGACTCGTCCGCGAAAGGTTCAATGAACCGTTTTTTTTTACGTTAGAGCCGTTTCCGTTCTCATCTAAAATCAATTTCTTGCGAATATAAGCAGGCTGATTTTCAAGTTTTTGCAAACTTTCTGTATCATGAATGTCATACGTTTTAGAATTGAGTTTACTGATTCGGTCTTCCCTTTGTTTACGATTCAAGCGGCGAATGTATTCTTTTTGCTCCTCTGTCAACTCTACTTCATCTGCTTCAGGCTCCATTTCAGGTTCATTGGCAAACAAAATTTCGTCCATTGTAGGCAATTCTTTTCTTTGTGGCTCATCTTTCGCAACATGATTCATATTTTGAAAGAAACTTGCATGGTTCATTTGCGTTTTTGCCAAAGGTGCGGGACCGTCTTCATAATGGGTCGCAATTACCGTTACGCGAAGGTTTTCGCCCATGGTTTCATCATACACAATTCCGTAAATGATGTTAGAATCCATGCCTGCGGTATTTTGAATATGCTCAACCACTTGCGTAGTCTCATCCATACCCAAAGATTCCATAGAAGCAGAAATATTCACAATGATAGCGCGCGCGCCTTCGATTCCCACATTGTCCAACAAAGGAGAATTGATAGCCGCCTCTACCGCTTTCATGGCACGCCCTTCGCCTTCGGCAGTAGCAGTTCCCATCAAAGCACGTCCGCCATCACGCATTACTGTACACACATCGGCAAAATCCACGTTTACATAACCTTCTGTCATGATAATTTCGGCAATCCCTTTGGCAGCATTACAAAGCACCTTATCCGCCTCTCTGAAAGCGGTAATCATTGGCACTTTTCCGCCCAAGATTTTCATCAAGTTATTATTATCAATGACGATAAGCGTGTCCACCATTTTCTCTAATTCCTTCGCGCCTTCTACTGCTTGATTTTTGCGCTTAGGTCCTTCAAAAAGGAAAGGCATCGTAACGATTCCGACTGTTAGGATTCCCATTTCCTTTGCCATGCCAGCAATTACGGGAGCTGCGCCTGTTCCTGTTCCACCACCCATACCTGCGGTGATAAACACCATTTTGGTTTGGTCTTTTAGGATGTTACGTACCTCTTCTAGGGTTTCCATTGCGGCTTTTCGCCCAACTTCTGGGTTTGCACCCGCCCCAAGACCTTCTGTCTGATTTACTCCTAGGCGTACACGCGTAGGCACATCACTTCTTTTAAGTGCTTGTAAATCAGTATTACAAATCATAAAGTCGACCCCATCAATTCCTTCTTGAAACATATTATTAACGGCATTTCCGCCCCCGCCGCCAATTCCTATCACTTTTATGATTGAGCTTTGATTTTTCGGAAATTCAAACTGCATAACCTTATATCTTTAAAAAAATTACAAAAAAATATGAAAAATAGGGGAAAGGTGATAAGGGATAATTGAGAATATTATCAGTTGGTTGTCAATTCCTCTTTCTTTTTCTCCTAAAAAATAAACGATGTTAAGTTACATGAAAAGTTATCTCATCTTATTCGATAAAATCCCCTGTATTGCTCAAGGTGTTTTCAAACCAAGATTTTACGCGCTCAATAAAACTAATTCGAGGTTTTTCCGCTTCAGGTTGTGTATGTGGCACTTGACTATGTGGCTGCAAATGTGGTGTCCCTGAAACTTGTTGTTTTAACTCCATCTTTTGGTCAAGGCTTGGACGCTGAATGTAATCTGTTGATTCTAATCCCATGATTACCAAGCCTGTACCTGTGGCATACATCGGAAAATTTACTTCGTCAATCATACCACTTGCCAGATGCTCAATCGGCAAACCAATGCGCGTATCCACTCCTGTAACATATTCGGCTAACTCCTTCATGTTTTCTAGTTGCGCACCACCGCCCGTAATCACAATCCCTGCCACCAATTTATCTTCAAAACCTGAATTTTTTATTTCTGCTGCCACAAACTCCATGATTTCTTCCATACGAGATTGGATAATTTGCGCCAACATTTTTTGGCTAATTTCTTTGGAAGAACGGTCGCGGGGACCTGGAATTGTAATGATAACATTATCAACAACGGAATCAGCC
>JBJXHA010000530.1:0-26052 GCA_046160275.1 Bacteroidia bacterium
GGAATGCAAGATAATCGTTATATCACACAACTTATTGCCTTAGGAGTTGGGCATTTGAAAAAACTGGAAGTAACGATTAATGACGATTTGTATCAGGCGATGGATAAGGCAATTCCTTATTTAGATAAACAAATTCGCAAGGATTACGAGGACTTGAAGCGTTACAAAGCCGACATGAGCAAGGATAATTTGAGTTATGACCAAATTCAGTATTTATATATGCGTTCTTTTTACCTAAATACCAATGAGCAAAAAGAATATTATGACTATTTTTTCAACCAAGCGAAAAAATATTGGAATAATAAAAGCATGTATATGAAAGGCATGATTGCGATTGCTTTGTATCGTGCAAAAGAGGAAAAAATTGCCAAAGAAATTATCGAATCTTTGCGCCAAACTTCTGTGCATAACGAAGAAATGGGCATGTATTGGAAACAAGATGCTGGTTTTTATTGGTTTGACGCACCGATTGAAAGGCAAGCTTTGATGATTGAGGCGTTTGATGAGGTAGGAAAAGACGAAAAATCGGTGGAAGAAATGAAAATTTGGTTGCTCAAAAACAAGCAAACCAATGACTGGAAAACGACTCGTGCAACGGTGGAGGCTTGTAATGCTTTGTTGATGACGGGAGCTGAAATGTTGGCAAATTCAGAAATGGCACAAATCATCGTTGGTGGAAAAACCATTAACCCTAATGAAAGACCTGATACCAAAGTAGAGGCGGGAACGGGCTATTTTAAAACTTCATGGGCTGGGGCAGAGGTAAACAAGGATTTTGGTAAAATTGAGGTCAAAAACCCCAATAAATCAGGAACGGCTTGGGGCGGTGTGTATTGGCAATATTTCGAGCAGTTGGATAAAATTCAATATGCGGCAACTCCTTTGGCAATTCAAAAGCAGTTGTTTATCGAAAAACCTTCGGCTACGGGTCCTGTACTTACACCGATTACCGACAATAACACCATAAAACAAGGCGATAAAATCATTGTTCGTGTAGAAATTCGTGTAGATAGACCGATGGAATATGTGCATTTGAAAGACATGAGAGCCGCAGGTTTTGAGCCTATAAACGTGCTTTCTCAATACAAATATCAAGGCGGATTGGGATATTACGAATCCACCAAAGATTTGGCTACCCATTTCTTTATGGATTATTTGCCCAAAGGCACCTTCGTATTCGAATATCCTTTGAGAGCCACACACAAAGGCGATTTTTCAAATGGAATCACCACCATGCAATGTATGTACGCACCCGAATTTACCACACATTCCAAAGGAATTCGCGTGAAAATTGATTGATAAGGCTAATTGCTAGCATATATCTTCTATTCCCCGTTTCAAGTAAAAGCTTGATTCGGGGAATATGGTTTTTTTTAGGCGTTTTTTTGATAAAAAGTAAAAAGAGCTAAATTAGCTTTGCAAAAAATCCCCACAAAAAAACTACCTTTGCAAAAATTATCAAAAACACAGAAAAATGAAAAGTTCACATATATTAATACAATGCATTAGCTGGGTGAGTGTATTGCTATTGTTCAACCTTTCCCTTGTAGCACAAGATAAACCTGCTACGCCCCCTCAAACTACGCCCCCCCCTGCCCAAACACCTCCTGCTACTGCTCCAACACCAACACCTCCTCCGCCTCAAACGCCTCCCCCTAGCAATCAGGGAGTGAATGTTACGCCTCCACCAGCAAGCCCAAGTCGACCTGCTACCTATCAACCTAGTACGAGCCAGCCAAGTGCAAGCCAACCAAGCATAACGCCCTCCAATCCCCCCAACAATTACAACAACGTAACGCATAGTTATCCCAAAATGACTTTGGACACGGTAGAGCGTTTCATCGCTGACCCCACTCCACTTAAAATCATTGCTTGGAACGCGCCCTCTACGGGAAAAATTGGGATGATTGATACCTCTTTAGGGAGTGTGCGCCCTTCTTTAACGGCATCTATCAATGAAAATGTGTTGGTGGACTTAAATTCTTGGATGCAAGAAGGAAAACAATACAATATTCCTTTTCAAGTGAAAGGGAAAAGTAAAGTAGAATTATTACATTATTTTGACCTGCCCGCCATCGAAAAAACGCAAAAATTGCACCTTTATTTCGAAGGAATTGCATGGAAAATAGAAATTAAACTCAACGGGAAATTTGTAGGAACGCATTACCGCCCATTCGAAACTTGGTCTATTCCTATCAACGCGGAATGGTTGCGTGAGAAATCTAATTTATTGGAAGTTGTGCTTACTACTACTACTAAGGAGCATTTGAGCCTATATCCTAAGCCGTTTTTGGGAATTTTTCGCCCTTGTTATCTCGTAACAGATAGGCAGTTGAAGGGATTGCTCGAAAGCCATTTGAAAAACGCACCCACTGCGCCATCAAAAACAGTCGGAATTATTGCGCCTTATTATGGGAAAAATGGATATATTTTTGACAAAGAAACAGCCATTCGATTTTTGCTTCCCCTCAAAAAGCAAAATATTCAACACATTCATTTCGCCTTTCCTGCGGATAAAAATTTGAAAGAACTTTGTGCCTTATTGGATTTTGTAGAGGTGCAACGTTTAACTCCCAATCAACCTGTTTGTTGGATAAATGCCTATCCTTACGAAACCTCCTATTTCCCCTTTACCGAGCAATTTTGGCTGAATGAAAATAACTATCGAACCATGCATTATGGCTCAATTTATCGCTATACCCCTACCGAAATTCGTCCTGTACTTACAAGACATCCGTTTATTTATGTGTTATTAGTGTTGTTTCCTTTGGTGGGAATGTTTTTGGTAAAATTGTTAAATCCCGGCTTTTTCTATGATTTATTAGAAGTCTTAGTGCGCCCACGTATGCAATTGGATAGTTTTATGGACGCAACCACAGGAAATCGTGGGTTGTTTTGGATTTTGATGATATTGAGAGTCATTATTTTATCCATTTTCTTGACCTTGGTGATTCATTATGTTCAAAACCATAACCAATGGCATTTGCTCCAAACATTTAATAAACATGGCTTATTAGAAAAAATATTTTATCCCAAATTAGGCTTGCTCCAATATTTCATTAAAAGTCTTATCCTTATTTCTGCTTGGGCTGCGGCACGCTTATTCATTATTCGTTTTTTTTCCTCTCCTTTCCGCATAAATAATATGTATGAGGGGATTGTAAACCTCGAATTAATCAGTGCCTACCCTATGGTATTTTTCTTGCCCCTTCCTCTCATTTTTATGAACAATGCGGGCTATCAATGGCACACCTTCTTTTGGTGGCTTCAAGGAATCATTCTTATTGCCTATCTCTCTCGCCAAATCTACATTTATTATACAGGCATGGACAGGCTATTCAAATTGTCAAATAGTGTGAGATTAATATATATATTGGTGTTTGTGATTTTGCCTTATATCATTTGCTTGTAAAAAAGGGGGGATTCTATCTAAATTTAATATCTAAAATGATACAAGTTGCTTGGCAAAATTCCCCTTGGGTCTTATCTTATCAAACCGAAATTGAAGAAAAATTTCATGTGCTTGGCGATTGTCACCACGAAATAGTACAAGAAGGGAAAACTTACGATTTGCTCATTTCAGCTTTTGACATCGAAAAAGACAAACTTACACAAGCAGTCATTTTTCCACGAGAAGATGTGCGTACCGTATTAATTGCCCTTGATGAGCAGGTTCACCTTGAAAATTTCACGCGAACTTTTTCTTTTGTCACCGATTCGCTGACTACCAAAAATTATTTATTGCACTTCTTCCCCCATGTAGTGGCGGTTGAGGTACTCGAATGTTTGTCGGAAGAAACCATGAGTCAGCTTAAATTAGGAAAATATGATGGGATTGTTACACAGGCTTGCGTGGCAAAACGTTTAGGTTGGACAAATTATGTGGTTCAAAAAATGAATGTATTTGCATTTTTGCCCCAAATCGGAATTGCTAACCTGATGATTCAGGCATTTAACCCAAAAATGTTAGCGATTCTTCGACAACATTTTCAGCATTTGCCCTCTTATCAAGCCCTGCTCGCTGAAATAAATCTCTATCAAAACCTGCGCCCCCAAACACAAGCGGCAATTTTTGCTTTCGCTACCGTCTTTCAACATACACTCACCCTCACCGCAGGTATAATTGACTCCTCCCAATCGCTTCATATTCAAGCGGTAAACGAAGGGGATTTGGCAGATGCTGAAAGAATTGGAATAGAACTTGCAATAAGACTAGCCCAAAATGTAGCGGCAGGTGGTTAGGATTGTTTTTAGCTGATAAAAAAATATCTGAATCCTTGATACTTAACCTTTTTCAAGAGATTTTTTCATTCCTTACAGAATATTGTGTAAATTTGCACCCTCAAAACTTTCTTTAAACGATAATCAGCCCTCCAACCTCTACGAACAAGATACAAACAGCGATTCAGTTGTATGTTTTCAGTAAGCAATTCTCGTGTTAAATAACGGATTACTGTTTATTGCTCTCTGATTTCTGTTAAAGACCAATCATTTATTTATTTTTCATAAAATATCATGGGTGAGAAAAAGAAGGTAAAATCTATTCTAATAACACAAGCTGCTAATGCCGAAGGTATGGCACCTTATGTTGCACTTGGTGAAAAGTGGGGGATTAAAGTGGATTTTCGTCGTTTCATTCGGGTAGATCCCGTTTCTTTAAATGATTTTCGTAAGCTCAATGTACATCCACTTGACTTTACGGGTATTATTTTTACCAGTAAAATGGCTGTTGACCATTTCTTTCGTATTGTGAACGAAATGAGGGTAGAAATGCCACCCGAAACCAAATATTTTTGCGTAGGGGAAGCCGTTTCAAAATACCTTCAAAAGTATATTATTATACGCAAACGCAAATTGTTCGTAGGCGAAAGAACTGCCACGGATTTAATTCCTTTTATTGAAAAACACAAAAAAGAGGTGTTCTTATTCCCTTGCAATAACATATTAAAAGGGGAGCTGCCTGGTTATATGAGAGGAAAAGGAATGAACATCACCGAAGCCGAATTGTATTTAACTGTTGTAGAAGATTTGACTGATTTGAAAGACATTTTTTACGATATGATTTGCTTTTTTGCGCCTTCAGGCATTGAATCTTTGTTTAAAAACTTCCCAGAGTTTAAACAAAATGAAACGAGAATTGCCGTTTTAGGACCTGCAACCGTGCAAGTTGCCAAATCAAATAACCTAATTGTAAATGTAGAAGCACCTCGCCCAGGAGTACCTTCGCTTACATCTGCCATTGAGGAATATTTGAAAGAAAGTAATAAATAAACGCAGGAGAAATGACGCGAAGAGTGGGAGCTACGAGGAAAGCAGAGCCTTTTTTTGGGAAAACAATAAAAAAGTTGACTTATCCAAAGAATATTTTTGGTTATTTGCGAGATTGTTTCTAAGTTGCGCCCATTCTTTGTATAACCAAAATTATCAACCATAAAAGGGCAAAGGTTATCCCCTATTTTCGCTTTTTTATCGCTCATAATAGCAGTTTAAGCGTATAATGTAACCGTTTGCTTCAAATGTTGAGAAAATCTAGGCTTGGTTTTTGGTAGATTAAAAGAAATTATTCATCTTCACACCAAATTTTTTAATGTGTAAAACATGATGAAAAAAATACTCTTACTTACGACACTTTCTTGCTTGCTCCCTGCCGCAGTATGGAGCCAAACATTCGTGCAAACTACGATTTTTTCCATGAATCGTTTCTTGTACAATCCCGCAGCCGCAGGCTACACAGGAGCTACTCCAAACATTACAGGGGCGGTTCGCTTGCAATGGCTCGGTATTGATGGTGCGCCTGCACTTACGACTCTCGCAGCACATACCAATTCTGAGCGATTGAGAGGAGCTTGGGGCGGATACGCTATTTATGACAAGTTAGGGCCTTTGGCTACAACGGGCTTAAACCTCGCCTATGCCTACAAAATCAAATTCAAACCTGATGATGATTTTTCGCCTTCTTTAAAAGTTGGGGTACAATTAGGTATGCTTCAAAAAGGAGTAAATGCAGTATGGAAATATAACCCGATTGGAGGAATTGATCCGCTTGTGGGTTCTCCTGGCAATTACTCTAATTCCCTTATCGTTCCTAATTTAGGTGCAGGTCTTTATTTCTCGCTACCTGGTGATGATAAGTTAGGTGGTATTACTGAAGTTGCGTATGTGAGCTTTTCTGCTTTGGATTTGTTAGAGCCTTCTTTGGCAAAATTAACAATTGACCCTAGCAAATCTCAAGCGCGTGTACCTCGTTCTTTCTATTTGATGGGTGGTTATAAATTCATGTTAGATGAGAGAAAAAGCATCCAACCCAATGTTATGTTCAAAACTGATGGAACATCAGCACAATTTGACGTAAATGGAATGATGAACATCAAACCTATGACTTTTGGACTAGGATATAGAGGTACAGGTTTCAGCAATCGTCGTTGGGATTCTATGTATGCTACTTTGGGTGCAGAAATTCTTGACCGTTTGTACATTGGTTATGCCTATGACTTAACAATGTCAAAACTAAGCAATGGCGGAATGGTAAATACGCATGAACTAATCTTCTCTTATACTTTCCCAGATGTGAAGAGCGTATTTAGCCCAACCAAAAATACCAAAGGATTTGAGGAGAAATAATTTCTCTTGAAAATAATTCTATTTGATTCAACAATATCAAGATAGGGGAAATCGTTATAAAACTATCCATTTTATAATTCCCCTATCTTTTTGATATTGTTTCTGAACTAATAATATATAAAGGGGAATATAATTGCTAGAAAAAATACATAATCACAAAAAAGGTAATTTTTAGTTCTTCAAAAAAAAAGCGACATAATAGCAATTCGTTCATAATGAAAAAGTTGCCATTGCACCAAACTCAAAAAAAAGCAAAAACAATTCAAATCTCAAACCATTTTTAGAAAAAAGAAACAAAAAAAAAGACCAAAACCACGAAATATTTGTCTCATCACAAAATAAAACCTTAAAAATATCGTATATTACAATATACTTAATCCAAGAATTAAGGCTTTGTTATTTTTGTTATTAAGATTTTAATATGAATACAATGAATCGCTTTTTTACTAGAATGAACAAATTTGAGATAACTTATTATCAAAATCGGCACAATATGAAAAAGGTGTTTTTCGCACTATCACTCTTGGCGGTTTTTGCCAGTGGATGTAAACTCTTCGGAGGCGGAGGTACTGGCGCACATGGCGAATTGACAGGTGTTTCAGACCGCCCTGAATGGGACGAATACCACCCATTAGGAATGGTCATCATTCCTCCGGGTAGTTTCCACATGGGACAAAACGACCAAGACGTAAACTATTCACAAGTTGCACATCAGCGTCAGATTACGATGAGTGCATTTTACATGGACGAAACCGAAATTACCAACAACGAGTATCGTCAATTCTTGTTTGGAGGGTCTGATAATGAAAAAAACTCTAAACAAGAGCAAGGTGCCATGGATACGCTTAGCCCTGAATGGCAGAAAGTAGTAATGCCTGACACAATGGTTTGGATTCGTGATTTCATTTACGCTTACAATGAGCCATTGATGGAGAACTACCTTTCGCATCCAGCGTTTGACCAGTATCCTGTTGTAGGGGTAAATTGGTATGCTGCAAATGCTTTCTGTAAATGGAGAACAAAGCATTTGAATCAGTTTCGTCAAGAGCATGAGTTGCCTAATATGCCTAGTTTCCGTTTACCAACAGAAGCAGAATGGGAATATGCAGCTCGCGGAGGTTATGAACACAAACTTTATCCATGGGTAGGTCCTTACCTAAGAAATGGAAGAGGTTGTTTCTTAGCTAACTTCAAACCAGGTCGTGGCGATTATATCGCAGATAACTACGAATATACTGCACCTTCTGATGCGTATTTCCCGAACGATTATGGTTTGTTTAATATGCCAGGCAACGTGGCTGAGTGGTGTGAAGATGATTTTGAAGAAACAGGTTACATCTACGCACATGATTTGAATCCTGTGTATCGTAACTTCAAATTCTCTGCTGCTGAGCGTGTACCTGGTGGTGCAAAAATCAGAAAAGTAATTCGTGGTGGTTCTTGGAAAGACATTGGCTACTTCTTGTCAAATGGCTCTCGCACCTACGAATATTCCGACACTTGTAAATCATTCATTGGCTTCCGTTGTGTAGTTAGTTTGATTGGTCGCCAAGGTGGGGCTGCAAGTTTCTAATACTTAATTTTACTGAAGAATAAAAAAATCACGTTAGTAAAAACTGACGTGATTTTTTTATTCTTCCTCTTTACAAAACTTTCTTTTACCATTTAAACAAAAAAAACGACAAATCATGCAATAACCTAACAACAAAAATCAATAAATTTCTTATATTTAGCCCCAATTATTCAATACATTAATACCCGAAAAATGAAAAAGCATATTACGATAATCTCCCGCTTTTTGCCAGTTTCTCTCTTCTTGCTTTTTATGACGCTTGCCTTATCAAGTCAAGCCAGCCATATGATGGGAGTTGACTTGTCTTATCAATGTGTGAGTGGAAATACCTACAAAATTATTCTGCGATTTTACCGAGATTGTTCAGGAATTGGCGCGCCTGGCTCTGTTAATATCAATATTCGATCGGCTACTTGTGGTTATAACTTGAATGTAAATGCGCCTCAAGTAGGACCTGCAGTGAATGTTTCTGCCGTTTGTCAACAACAATTAGGAAATACAACTTGTAATGGCGGTGGGCTTCCAGGTGTTCAGCAATTTACTTATATCGCCAATTATACCCTCCCAGCCGCTTGTACAGATTGGAAGTTTAGTTGGAGCGATTGTTGTAGAAATGGAACAATTAACACCATTAATGGACCGGGTGGGGCTGCAATGTATGTCGAAGCAATGTTAAACAATGTGGCAGCACCCTGCAATAATTCCCCAACCTTTACCGCTCTACCTGTACCTTATATGTGCGTAAATCAGTTGATGAACTACAATCATGGTGCGTTTGAGCCAGACGGAGACTCTTTAACTTACCAAATGATTGCGCCACAAACAAGTGCTGCAGCAAATGTGAATTTTTTAGCTGCTTACAACGCAAATTATCCTATTGCTACTACTCCTGCAAATAATTTCGCTTTTAGTACCGTAACTGGACAAATGACTTTTACCCCTGCTTTGGTGCAAAGAGGCGTTTGCGCGGTGCGGGTATATGAATATCGAAATGGGATAATGGTGGGTTATGTTTCGCGGGATATTCAGATGGTTGTAATTAATTGTGGTGCAAATGCAAATGTGACCATTAATAGCCTACAAAACTTAAGTGGAGGTTTAGTGGTTGGGGCAAATAGTTTGCAAGTGTGTGCGGGTAGCACGGTTTCTTTCACCACTACGGCTTCTGACCCTAATCAGGCCACGGTAATTGGTATGTCTTCTAATAATGGTGTTGCCATTCCTGGCTCAACGTTTACCGTTTCTGCGGGAAATAATCCCAAGGTCGGAACTTTTACTTGGACAACCAATGCAAACAGTGTAGGGTTTTATGCCTTTACGATAACGGTCACTGATAATAACTGCCCCATTCCTAGTACACAAGTAGTGGGTTTTACGATTAATGTATTTGGTGCAGATTTAGTCGCCTCAGATATGACGATATGTCCAGGGCAGCAGCAAACCATACAATTAGGTGCAAGTGTTGGGGGGAGTGTCATTGCTTGCCCTTATCCTAGTTGTTACTCTTGGTTTCCTGCCACAGGTTTGAGCAACCCTGCAATAGAAGACCCAACTGCATCTGTAAATAATCCTACTACTTATACCGTTTATTACAATGATGGTTTGTGTAATTTGAGCGATGTGGCAAACATTACCGCAGTAGGAAGTGTGAGCATCAGCCCTGCAAGCCCAACAATCTGCTTGGGAAATAGTGTACAACTCGTTTCAAGTAACACCTTTCCTTCTAGCAATAATAGCTGCGGCCCACTTAATACTCCCTGTTCTGGTGGCTCAATAATAAAGTATATAGGAAGTGGAAATAGCCTTGTCAATAGTCAAAACATGGGGGTAACGCCTTATAATGGTAATCGGCACGATGGGCGGATGCAAATGCTTGTTACTGCAGCGGAATTGTTAGGTGTAGGCACTGTACCTGGCTTATTAAGGAACATTGGGTTAAGAGTAGGTGCGAAATATAGTACAAACTCTTATCAAGGTTTTAATATCAAAATTGGGTGTACCAATTTAACAAGTTTAGCAACTTTCCAAACAGGTTTAACGACTGTTTATAATGGGGTAGTCATTCCTTTTTCGGGTTGGAATACCTATAACTTTTCTACCCCTTATGAATGGGACGGAACTTCTAATATTATCGTAGAAATTTGCTTTGATAATACTTTGGCATCTAAATCCGACCCCGTTTACTATGAAACAACACCCTTTACTTCTGTGATTTACAATGCCTTAAATAATACTTCAGGTTGTACGATTAACACCGTATTGACCAGTGCAGATAGACCCTTATTACGTTTTCTTAATTGCGCAACTGCGCCTCCTATTATTTTTGCATGGACTTCGATTGCAGGGGATCCTGTTTCTACTTTAGATAACACAACTACTGCAGCTCCTACTGCAAGCCCTACCCAAAATACGACTTATGTTGTGGCTGCCTCTAACGGAAGTTGTACCGTATATGATACTGTTACAGTTGCCGTTGATTTGCCTACCACCTTAAATGATATTCCTGATACTACCCTTTGCCCAAATAGTACCATTACTTTAACGGCAATAGGAACAAATATCAACACGAATAACGTAAACTGGTCAACGGGGCAAACTGGTACTTCGATTACTGTAACGCCCGCCGCTACTACGACTTACACTTATTCTTATACTACGGTAAATTGTGGCACACCTACGCAAAGTACAACCGTTACCATAGAAGACTTGCAGCCGCCTGTTATCAATAATTGTCCTGCGAATATTACGGTTAATAATGATGTAGGGAGTTGCAATGCCGTTGTAAACTGGGTAGCTCCTACGGTAACTGATAATTGCAGTGCCAATATTGTGCAGACAAACGGGCTTGGAAGCGGCTTGCCTTTTCCTGTCGGAACAAGTACGATTGTTTATACTGCTACCGATGCTGGCGGAAATGTCGAAACCTGTACTTTTACAATTACGGTAAATGACACTCAAAATCCTTCGATTATTTGTTCGCCTAATGTGGCTGTAAATACCGATGCAGGATTGTGTACAGCCTCTAATGTATTGTTAGGTAGTCCTTTTGCAGGGGATAATTGTTCTATTGCATCAGTTACAAACAATGCCCCCGCCACTTATCCAACGGGAACAACTAATGTAACATGGACAGCTACAGACGCAAGCGGAAATACGGATACTTGTGTCCAGACGGTTACCGTTACTGATGTTGAACTGCCTACAATTACCTGCCCCGCGAATGTGTCGGCGAATTCAGATGCGGGACAATGTTATGCGACAAATGTAAATTTAGGAACACCTGTAACAAGTGATAATTGTGGGGTGGCATCGGTTACAAACAATGCACCTACTCAATTCCCCGTAGGAAATACCAATGTAACATGGACAGTAACTGATGTGAATGGAAATATTAATACTTGTGTGCAAGTGATTAGCGTAAGTGATGTTGAAAATCCTACAATTACTTGCCCTGTTACCGTTTTAATAAATACAAACTTAGGCGTATGTACTGCCAGCAATGTCAACTTAGGAACGCCTGTAACGGGCGATAACTGTGGAGTGGCAACTGTAACCAACAATGCACCTGCAACTTATAATTTAGGAACTACTACCATTACTTGGACTGTTACAGATATTCACGGAAATAGCAATACTTGTACGCAAGACATTGTGGTAACTGATGTGGAATTACCAACGATTATTTGCCCTGCGAACCTAGTTGTAACGGCTGATGTAGGCGTATGTACTGCCAGCAATGTCAATCTAGGAAACCCAATTACAAATGATAACTGTTCGGTAGCGAGTGTAACTAATAACGCACCCGCAACAGGCGTTTATCCTATCGGGACAAATAGTGTAACATGGACAGTTACAGATGGTAGTGGCAATACAGCAACTTGTACGCAACTCGTTGTGGTTACTGATACTGAAAACCCAACGATTACTTGTCCTGCTGATGTAACGGTTAATGCAGATGCAGGATTATGTTCTGCTGCAAATGTTAATTTAGGCACACCTGGTACCAGTGATAATTGCGGAATAACCTCTGTTACAAATAATGCTATCAATCCATTCCCAGTGGGCACAACGGTTGTTACTTGGACTGTTACTGACCTTAGCGGAAACACAGCTACTTGTACCCAAAATGTTACCGTAAACGATGTAGAAAATCCTACGATTACCTGCCCCACTACGGTACTTGTTAATACTGACTTGGGAGTATGTACCGCTAGCAACGTCAATTTAGGGGCACCTGTTACTGCGGATAATTGCGCGGTAGCAACTGTAACTAACAATGCACCAACTACTTATAATTTAGGAACTACCACCATTACTTGGACTGTTACGGATATTCATGGAAATAGCAACACTTGTAACCAAGATATTGTGGTAACTGATGCCGAATTGCCAACGATTACTTGCCCTGCAAATGTGGCAGTAAATACAGATGTAGGTGTTTGCTTGGCAAGCAGTGTGACTTTAGGGAATCCTGTTACCAATGATAACTGTTCAGTAGCGAGTGTAACTAATGATGCCCCCGCTACTTATCCAACAGGTACAACTAATGTAACATGGACTGTTACAGACGGTAGCGGAAATACGGCTACTTGTATCCAGACTGTTACGGTAACAGATATTGAAAATCCAACGATTACCTGCCCTGCGAATGTGTCGGTAAATGCAGATGCGGGACAATGTTATGCTACAAATGTAAATTTAGGCACACCTGTTACGGGCGATAACTGCGCAGTGGCATCAGTTACAAACAATGCACCTGCTCAATTTGCCGTAGGAAATACGAACGTAACATGGACTGTTACCGATGCAAGTGGAAATACCAATACTTGTGTGCAGGTAGTTACTGTTACCGATGTAGAAAACCCCACAATTACCTGCCCCGCTACGGTCAATGTGGGAACAGATGTGGGAATATGTACTGCGAGCGGTGTAGCCTTAGGAAATCCTACGACTGCGGATAATTGTGCGGTAGCAAGTGTAACGAACAATGCGCCTGCTACTTATAACTTAGGAAATACAGTTGTTACTTGGACTGTAACCGACATTCATGGCAATAGTAATACTTGTACGCAAACCGTTACCGTTACGGATAATGAAGCCCCAAGCATTGTTTGTCCTGCTAATGTTAACCAAAACGTTGGGGCGAATTGTGATGCGGTGGTCAATTACCCTGCGGCAGTGGCGAATGATAACTGCCAAATGGGTACGATAACTTACAGTATGCCTTCGGGTTCTGTGTTTCCGATAGGGAATACCCTTGTTACTTGTACAGCTACCGATGCCGCAGGCAATAGCACTTCTTGTCAATTCAATGTAAATTTGATAGACAATACCCCTCCTATTATTGTGAATTGTCCTCCTAATCAAGTCATTAACTTGACCGACAGATGCTCTATTCCTGTAACATGGATTCCTCCTACGGTAAATGACAACTGCCCTAACGTGGTGATGATGTCTAATATTTTACCTGGAACCATCTTTGGCTTAGGAACAACAACTGTTACTTATACGGCCGTTGATGCAGCAGGCAATTTAGTTTCTTGCTCGTTTGACATTACCATAAACCCTCCTTCGCAAATGGTGGTAAACCCTCCTGTGGTAACACAACCTAATTGTTTTGGGCAAAAAGGGACAGCTTCTATTAGTGTAACGGGTGGTTCAGGTACTTATAGTTATTCATGGACAACTACCCCTGCACAACTTACGGCTACGGCTACCAATCTTTCTCCTGGCAGTTATGTGGTGTATATTACTGATGTCTTAGCAGGAGCTTGTGTTAATCAAAAAACGGCGGGCATTACCATTGTTGAGCCAACTCTGCTTGAACTAAGTCTTGCGAAAACAAATGTACTTTGCAATGGCTTGGCTACGGGGGCGCTTAACTCTACCGTTACGGGAGGGACAACGCCTTATGCTTATGCTTGGAGTGCGGGACCTACTCCAAACTTACCGAATCAAAACAACCTTCCTGCAGGTACTTACACCTTGACTGTTACAGATAGCAAGGGTTGTACTATTACCAAAACGGCAGTAATTACACAACCTTCCGCACTCGCCATCACAAACACACCAACTAATGTGAAATGTTTTGGGGCAAGTACAGGCAGTGTAATAGTCCATGTTACTGGCGGTGCAACTCCTTATACTTATGCATGGACAGGAACAAGTTCTATTAGTTCATCTGCTACAAATTTGGCAGCAGGTACTTACAGTGTCATTGTAACAGATGCTAACGGATGTACAATTTCGACTTCTGCTACCTTAACGCAGCCTAATACGCCTTTGGTTTTAAGCACAACAAGTACTGAGGCTATTTGCTTTAACGATAAAAATGGAACGGCAAGTGTAGTAGCGCAAGGTGGCATTCCTCCTTATACCTATACTTGGAATAGCCAACCGAACCAATATACTACTACGGCAAATAACTTAAAAGCTGGAAACTACATGGTTCTGGTGAAAGATAGTAACGGTTGTGTGAAAACGCAATCGGTAAGTGTAGGGCAACCGACTCGTTTAGATGTAAAAATTACGGACAAAGATGAGGCATATTGCGACCTTGCGAATGGAAATATAACGGCAAATGCTTTGGGGGGAACGCCTCCTTATAACTATGCTTGGGAAGTACAACCTCCACAAAATACAGCAATCGCAGTAGGTTTATTTGGTGATTCTACTTATCAAGTATTTGTAACCGATGCACATAATTGTAAAGATTCGGTTACAACTACGATTAACAATGTGCCTCCAGCTACGGCAGCTTTCCTTGCTGACCCTAGCAACCTAGATTCAATTCTTTTGACACACGCTACGATTTTGTTTACCAATCAGAGTGCAGGAGCCGTTTCTTATAGCTGGGATTTTGGCGATGGGAATAGTGCCACAAATACAAATCCACGATATACTTACACAGAAACAGGAGAATATACGGTTACTTTAACCGCTTATAATAAGTATGGCTCTTGTCCTACTACGTACCAAATGGCATTTATCATCATTCCTGCGGGTAACATCTTTATTCCTAATGCTTTTTCGCCTAATGATGATGGAATTAATGATGAAGTTGGGGTAACAGGAGAAGGGATAATTACTTTTAATTGGCAAATCTTTGACCGTTGGGGCGTGAAAGTATATGAAACGTCTAACCCTAGCGACAAATGGAATGGAGTAATCAAAGGAAAAACTGCCCCAGAAGGAGCTTATACTTATATTATGACCGCTACTTTGAACGATGGCAAACAACTCAAACGTTCTGGTACAATTTTGATTCTTAGGTAAATAAAAGCATAAAAGAAAAGAGGCTGTCTGAAAAGGCGGCCTTTTTTTTTATTAAAATTGAGTAAAAAGAGAAAGAAATATGATACTATTTTTAGTTAAAAATGGCGTACTTTTCCCATCGTGTAGGGTTTAAGTAATTGATAATTAATAATGGAGAATGGATAATGATTAAAACTATTGATTATCAGACACTTATAATAACTTAAAAACCTTACTACTTTTGGTGAGGCGTTTAAATTCATGTGATTAAGTTATCATTCATCGAAAATGCGCATCTAAATAACGCTATCGCCTTCCAAACAATTTCCCTTTTGCCCAGAATAAAGGCAGAAAAATTATATCTCCGACTGGGCGAACAAAAATTAGGCTTAGAGCGATAGCAATGCTTAATCCCCACCAAATAACAGAGATGTGGGGCGTTTGTGTGGGTTGAATTTGAATGAGGTCGGGATTCTTTTGCACAAATTGATGTACATCTTGCTCGCTTAGTCGGTTTTCGGCAGCTAATTTCGACAAATCAAATCCATAACAAGCCTGTCGAAAAGCATCTTCTTGCGCATAGGCGGGAATTTCCATCGGGTGTTGGAAGTAGGCTTGCGAACGGGCTTTTGTGAGGTTTCCTATTTTCCAGAAATGTAGCAAATTGGAAAAATAATGCGCAAAATATAGCATCAAAAAGCCACGTGCCATGCCCATTCCTGTCCCTTTTTGGAGGCTTTGCAGCTGTAATACGTGATAGGCTTCGTGAATTAAAATACCAATTCTGCGGCAACTTGTAGGATTCCATTCTTTGAAATAAATGTGGGTATGCGACAAACTATAAGCACTAGGCAAAACTACAGCGATTGCCGAACCTTCGGGCATAAACCAAGGCAAGCCTTCGTATAAAGTTACCTTTTTCCAATCTATCGTTGGATAAAGGCTAGAAATTAGGGTGGAAAATGCGGGGCTAAGGTCTATTTTTTTCGTCATTGCTATTGAGTATGAAAAATCATGAAACAGATGCAAAGAAACGTTATTTGGCTTAACAAATCAAGTTTTGCATTTTCTTTTCATCTGATAAAATGTAAATACCTCAAACTGCGAGAAACAAAAGGAAAGGGAAGGTAGCCGCAACTTTATAAAAAGTAGTGGCTACCTTCCCTCAAATGTTATTCGATTCGGAAAATGGCGGTTGCTAATGCCTTAGCTGGCAAATCTCAAGTTATCTTGTAGGCTTTTTCTTGCAATGTGGATGCGGTTTTTCACTGTGCCAATGGGTAATGCAAGTTGTTCTGCAATTTCTTCGTACTTAAATCCTGTAAAATGCAAGAGAAAAGGCATGGTATATTTTTCCTCTACTTTTTGCATTTGTTCTTCGATTTCTTCTCTGCCAATGTTAGCCATTCCTTCATTGTAGGCAAGTTGTTCTCTTGTGCTACGAATGTCAAAATCGGTGCTACTCTCCATAAATTGATAACGTTTTTTTCTGCGATATTCATTGATAAACACATTCCGCATAATTGTATATAACCAGCCCTTCAAATTCGTCCCTTCTTTATAGCGGTCTGCGTTCAAAAGTGCTTTTAATATCGTATCTTGAACGATATCGTGCGCTGTTTCAGTGTCTTTACAAAATTTGTAAGCCACTGGGTACAATGTATAACCCACTTTTGTAATAGATTGGTGAATCGCTGAGTCCATATCGTTTTTGTTTAAGTTTAAGAATACAAAAATAAGACAATCTGATGTGTGATGCAAACTTTGTCTAACTTTCATGTTACAAAAGTATGACAAAATAATTTATCTTCCAAATTTTTGTCTAACTTTTTTCAAAAAAAATAATACACTATGTTTAAACATCGACATTTTAACGATAAAAGATGTTATAAAGTTGCCTATGATAACAGAGAATTTTCCTTTTTGGGAGATAAAAAAACCTTCGAGGGCGTGTAGCCGCTCGAAGGAGGTAAATATTTTAAGAAACCAACCCTTACCTAAGTGATAAGTGATAGTTTACAGTTGATATGAAAGTAGATTAAAATGACTGATTATTAGACACTTACTCCTTTATATGTATTTCTTGAGCTTCCCTAATTCGCTTCGTATTTTCGTCATACACAAAAGCAATAGCGTGGCAATGTGCAATGTTATATTTTTTCCCTTTAAAAGAATAAGAGTATGTTTTGCTATAAGTAGCTCCAACGGGTAAAGTCGCCGCATTTTCATCTAAATAACGCCCCCACGCTCCATCAGCGATGTCACCGCGCAAAACATGACGATGAACATAGTTAGGTAACTCGCCATTCGGATAATTAGGATAGGTTTGTGTCAAATCTAATTGCCAATCCACGATGCTATCTTCGGTCATATAAATGGCTAGGCGTTCTTTATTGGCAGCAATCGCTTTCAAATATTCTACATCAACTTTGATTTCTGCAATGCTATCTGCATAGTTAGAAGTCATCGTTAATTTTACCTCTTTGGGACTTTTGAGCAAAGTATCAACAATCGTTGACCATTTGTCTAACACTTCTGTTTTGGGGGTAACGCGATTAATTACCGCAGAAGGATAAGCTCCTGACGAAAAAGTCGCATTGAGTGTATTGCCTGCGGTTGTTCTAAAATCGGTGGTAAATTTATTTGCGCTCGCAGGATAAGGTCGCGCAAAATCCCCTGCATGAATTGAAATGACAATCAAATTCTTGCCATATTTTCCAGAAAGTTCCTCTATCTTTTTTGCACCATCTGGGCAGTTCGGACAGTGAAAACCTGTAAACTCTTCCAACAAAACCTTTTTTTCGCTCACTTGTGAGGTATTATTCTCCGTAAAAGGTGCCTCAATGATGTCACAAGCAGAAAAGCAAACTAAGCAAAGAACGGAAAGAAAGAAAAAATACTGTTTCATATATTTATGTATAATGTCGTTATGGAGGCATAATTTGGGCGTAAATTTATCTATTTTTAGGCAAATGTAAAATTTCGAGTCCCAATAAAATTCCTAACGCTTTTTCATTACTTTCCAAAAATAATACACAGTGAAAAAAGTAACGATGCCACAGGTAAAGAACATCATCAAAAATGCGTTTGCTGTCATAAATAAGGTTAAGTTTATGTGTTAAATGAGAGATTTGACGGTTATGTTAAGTTACAATCCCTAACTCTTTTTCTATATAATGCTTCACCCACTTCAGCATTTGAAAAATTTTTACAATATCTTGTTCTTTGGTTGCATCAAAACGCTCAACTGCATAATCTTTGCCAACCAACACAATAAAACGCCAACTTGCGCCAATCAAATACACGCCATAAACAGGTTTTTCATTACCATTTAGGGCTTGAGCCACCAACATTGCGGCAAGTAGTTGCGCCCTAGCATCTCCCTTTTTTTCTTCTTGTTTATATTCGTGCAAGAAAAAATAAGGAATCATAGGACTTTCCCAACCTTTTGCAACTACCATGTCAACAATCCCATTTAGTTCTTCATTCCCTACCTTTGCGCTTAATGTTCGCTGATAAAAAAAATTATACTTTCCCTTTTCTCCGTAACCAATCAAATGCATTAAGGGAGCAATAAAACGCATTTTAAGCTCATCTTCATTCCACGACTCATTTAAGGCTGCTAACTCTTTGCGAAGTGCGGAAATTTCTTTTTCTTCCTGTGCATCTAACGATTCCTGTACATTCACCCATTCTGTCAACGCAGTTAGGCTTTCTTTATCATCTAAACCAAAATGATTTCTTAGTTCTTGTGTTGTCCAATTTCCAAACGATTTCATTTTATTAAGGTAATTATCTACACAAAGATAAGCAGAATATTTTTACCATAGCCCTTTTTACAGAAGAAAAAACACACTATTTAGGAGAATATCGCCTTTCTGCGCTTTTCAACACTTCTGCTTTTTCCAAAGGCATTTTTTTGAATTTCCGTTGCACATACAAATCTAATTGGTCATTGTAATGCTTACTTTCGGGGTGGTGAGAAGCACCAAAAGGCATAACTGACTGAATGTCAGGCTTCCCATCTTTATATTTCACCACTTGAATATAGGTATCGGCTACGTCAGGCTGAAAATGCCCTTGTTTATCGGGACCTACTTGGAAATAAGGTGCAAGCGTTTCCATCATTCCGCCCATCGGATACGATTTATTGCCTTTTTGAATGAGTTGAACCTCGCCCAACGGCAATTCTATGCGCCCATGATGTTTTTTCAAGGTTCGCTGCGCAAATTTAATGGCTTTTACCATTTCTTTTTCCGTAAAACGATTTCCATTTTTAAATCGTCCTGCCAACACAACGTATTTTTTTAACAAATGGTTTGCTGAAATAATAACTAAAGGTGCGCTCGTACTGTTTACATCGGCACTATAATCCCACCTTTTTATTACCTCAATCGCCTTGGCAATGCGCGGATATTTCTTTGGGCTTAAGTATTGCATACTGTCAATGTTCATCATATAGGCTGAGTAACAAGGCTTTGCAAATTTCTGGTCATATTTAATCTCCAACAATTCCTCCATCGAAAACTTATCGCGTGTATTTATCCAGGATTGAAAGCGAATCGCACGATTGTTGTCGTAAGTTTCATAACACATTGTTGGGTTAAAATCTTTTTCTTTCAAATTATTTTCGGTACAAGTCGTATTATAAGGTGAATGGTTAGCACTAAACAAATAGCCGCAGGGAGGATTGAGCAAATGTGGTAGGCTGTCCACAGGATAATATTTGCCCATTTCCCACAAGGTTTCGCTCTTACTTCCATCAACCACATAATGCCAATCGTGTTTTTTGTTTCGATAGGGCATTTTTCCATTACTAATGTGAAAAATATTGTCCTCTTTATCGGCATAGATGATGTTCATACAAGGATGTCCTTGCCAATCTAAGGCTTTCCTAAATTCTTGATAATTCGTGGCTTTGTTCATTTTATACCATTGCTCTGCCGCCTTCAAATCTTGATTAGCAGGAGTGCGAAAAGCGTAAAATTTTCCTTTATTTTTGACCACAATTCCGAATTTACTTTGATAAATTTTATGAAAAGGCGGCAATTTTAAGGTAATCGCGCCTATACGCACAGGAATCGAGAACTTAACGCGTTGCATCTTTTCCCATTTCCCATCTAATTGATATTTACGTGGGCGAAAGAAACTCGTTTTTAATTTAAAAAAGTCGGAATGATTGGGGTAATTTAAGGTATGTGTCCAAGAAAGATGGTCATTTGTTCCCACAAAAATATTCATTCCTCCCGGAAAAGTTGCCCCCACAATGTTCAAGCCTTCTTTGCTACACAAATGCGCCTCATACCACGCAAAAGAGCCTTCAACGGGTTGATGCGGATTAGCAATAAAATAGGTCTGATTGTCTTTTGTACGGTGTTTTTGAATGGCAAAAGCATTAGAACCATAATAACTTGGTGCGTGTTGCATTTGGGGTTTTTCAAATTTCTTGGTTTTATTCGTAAACAAATACAAAATATCAAAAGGCAAAATATTAGAAATCGGAGCCATCGAAATCGCGTAACCATACATCATGTCTTGTGGTTTTACGGGAAACAAACCCTTCATTATGACTTCTTCAGGGTGTTTCGCAGCGTACGAATTTAGACCTGCAGCGAAAGCCTCAATGTACCTTTTATATTCGGGACTAATGTCGCTGTCGTAATGTTTTGCCACCAAACTATCAATTTGCAAAATGTTCGCAGTCCAATCCTGCACATAATCCCCCACGATTTTTTCAAGGTTTTTTTTCCCTTTTAAACTACTCAGCTTTCCTTTCGACATCAATAGGGTTTGCTGCATAACCTCAAAATTATCCTCACTCATTGCCCAAGCCAAGCCATACCCTACCTCGTTATCCGTTTTGGCATAAATATGGGGTACGCCCCAAGCATCACGAATAATTTCAATGGAATCGGGATTAATGGACGTTTGCGCAAACAAAAGCTGCACAAAAAACAAAAAAAACAAAAAAAGACTACGGTGATTTTTTAACATAACACAATACAAATACGCCAAGATAAGCTCGCAAGTACGAAAATTTACCCAAAAGAACAAAGCAGCAAAGGGCGAAGGGGGATAATATTCCTTAAAAATAAGGATTTTCTTATCTTAGGGTAAGAAGAATGAGAAAATTAAGGAGAACCTTATTAGGATTAGGAATTTTCGAAAAATAAAAATACGCATACTTGGTTTCCACAAATTTTGATAACTTGCACTTAAATTCAACGAGCAAAAATGAAAAAAGGAATCATGTATTTTTTAATATTGCTGTTATGCCTAAAACTGGGTTACGCTTACTGGCAGTATTTACAAATGCCTTTAGACGGCGATATTTCGAGTTTGGTAATGGCAAAACGTGGTTATCAAGCGATTATAGAAGACCCTTTGGCATTACAAGTGCTTTTTCATGATGCACATTACCCCAATCCTAACCGATTTTTTGCGCACGCCTTGTGCATGACTTACTTTCGTAATGTCCCTTTTTTGCTGCAAAAAGTAATGAACCCTATCGAAAGTTTATATACCGCCTCCGCTTTGGCTAAAGGCTTGATTCACCTCTTGATGCTAAGTACACTCGTTCTCTATGTTACCAAGAGTTTTACATTCAAGAAAAACTACCTATTAGCAGCCGTTTTGCTGATTCCCTTGTTTCAGGTTACAGGGTATAATGCCTTCTTTTGTATCATTGACCCTTCTATTTCTTATAACTTTTTCTATGCCTTGCCTAATGCCCTTTTTTGTATCTTTTTTCTCTTTTTTTATGTAAAAATCCTCCAAAATCAAGAAATTCATTTTAGCCTTACCCAACATTTTTGCCTGATTTTGCTTGCTGTGCCCATGATATTAAGTGGCCCTTTGCCTGCCGCCATTTCTTTGTTGGCATTTCCTTTATTATGGCTACATCGGTTACGCACGCAAGGACTTACGCAAATTTCGTTTTCTTTGTGGGCTTATACTTTTGCAATCACGGCACTAAGTTTATATTCTCTTTTTATTGGGCGAAACAATGCAGAGGCATTCGTCTATGAATTAAGTTTATTACAACGCTACCAAAATGTTCCACAAGGTTTATTTTATTTGTTATTTACCAAAATTGGCTACCCTCTTTTTTTAATAAGTATTGGTATAAATATTTGGTTGTTAAGACCTTATGCTCAAAGAACTGAAATTCAAAGACTTTTTTCCTTTTTTAAGGGATTCGGTGTCTTTACATTTTTATACATCGTGTTACTACCCATAGGTGGTTATCGTGCCTATCGCCCTGACATTATTCGGGGTGATGTAATGATGCCTATTTTTTTAGGATTAATGATTATGTGGGGGACAACTGCCTATTATTTGTTGCATGAATTAAGTGCAAAAAAACGGCAATACTATCTTGTTTTTTGTTCCATTTTTTGCGCGATTTTATTCCTTGCAGATGAGCCTGTAAAACCAGAACAAAGTAATCTTTGCGAAAAAGAGGCTTTATATCAACTGTCAAATGCGCAAGAAAAGGAGGTTTTTATTGAAAAAGACTGCAAAATACTTGCTTGGGTAAGAGATTTTAATGCCATAGACGCAGGATTTAACGCTGATTTCTTTTACTTTTTGGGAATTACAAAAGAGAGAAAAGAGTATTGCCAAGAACGAAAATAACAAATGGGCTTATGTAAAAAGTTCGGAATTCTTCGAAGATTTCCGAACTTTTTACATAGAACATGATAAAAAAGCAGTGACAATGAATGATATTTTTTGTAAATTAGCCTTTTAAACAGCCTCGTTAGCGTTTTAATATTTAAGCATGAGTGAATAAAAAAAGAAGAAAGTAATTTATACATAAACCTTTAATTACCAATCATTTATTATTCACTATTCATTGTTAACTATTCACTACTTATTGCCTTATTCTAACCCTAGCAAAGTACTCAAACTATTCCAGGCTTCCTCATTTGCGCTTGTATATTTGTCGGCATCAGCATCGCTTTGTGTGTCGACATATCTTTTCAACAATTCGGCTTCCTTTTTGACCAAGCCTGCGGTGTTGATGATGTCATTGCAAAAAGAAAGATCGTCGTTATTAGTTAAAAAACCAGAGCTTCTTAACGCAACTAATTGATTTACAAAATTTTCTAGCAACGAAATTTGTTCTGCTGTTAGTTCAGAAGCAACATCAGCTTCATACACTTTATTTGCCAAGCCATCAGCAGTTAAACCAATCACAAGATGGGAATTATATAACACTGAGCCTGAGCTTGTTCCGATAAAAGTAAGTGCGTCATCTTTCCCCTTGTCTGCTTGGGCAAAAGAACTACACACCAAAGAAAAAGATAGAAGTAAAAAGCAAAAAAATGATTTCATATAATTTAAAATAATGGATGATTACTGTCTTCTGTTAATTTTTCACTGCTTTTAGGCTGATATCCAAGCTCTTAACCGAATGTGTGAGCGCGCCCATCGAAACAAAATCTACCCCAGTTTCGGCAACTTCACGAATCGTAGCCAAAGTAATTCCGCCCGATGCCTCCGTTTGACAAGTGTCACCAATCATGGCTACCGCTTCTCGCATCATGTCAAGGGACATATTGTCAAGCATAATCACATCTATTCCGCCTACGGCAAGTGCTTCTTGGACTTCGGCAAGGTTGCGCGTTTCCACCTCAATTTTTACTTGTAATTGATGTTCGTTCAAGTATTTTTGACAACTTTTCACTGCATTCGTAATGCCACCCGCATAATCTGCATGGTTGTCTTTTATCATCACCATATCATACAAGCCAAAGCGATGATTGGTACCGCCGCCAATTTTCACTGCCCATTTTTCTAAGGCACGAATCAAAGGTGTTGTTTTGCGCGTGTCCAAGACCTTACATTTTGTACCCTCCAACAATTGCACCACTTGGGCGGTCTGTGTCGCAATTCCGCTCATTCGTTGCATTACGTTTAGCACAAGTCGTTCCGCCATTAAAAGCGAACGCGCCGAACCCGACACAAAAAAAGCAATATCTCCTTTTTTCACCCTCGTTCCGTCAGTCAAAAGCACCTCTACTTGCAGGTTTTTATCCAACATTTCAAAGGCTTTTTGGGCAAACTCAACGCCAGCAAGCACGCCATCGTCTTTAATTAAGCATTTTGCCTTGCTCATTGCCGTTTCAGGAATCGTAGAAAGAGAAGTAATATCTCCCGTGCCGATGTCCTCTGCAAAGGCTTGTTCGATAATGTTTTCTAGTATTTCGTTTGTTATCATGATAAAATAGTTTATAGAATGACGCGTTTTATACCTTGTTTGAGGGATTTTACATGGAAGTTTACAAGCAATCCTAATTTACATTCTGAAAGTTTTAGATAAGTAAGGATTTGTGCAAGGTGTAAATCTGTTAATGCTTCTACGGATTTGATTTCTACAATGATACAATCTTCTACCAATAAATCAATACGATAACCGACTTCTAGTTTTACTTCTTTGTAAATAAGGGGTAATCCTTTTTGTTTTTCTACTTTTAACCCTGCTTGTATTAGTTCAAAATATAAACATTCCTGATAGGAACTTTCAAGTAATCCTGGTCCCAATGCTGTATGAACAGTAAAGGCACAGTCTAGCACTTTTTTGAAAATTTGCTCAATATCCATGAGTGTTGTAGTTAATTTATTACAAAGATAGGTAAATTTATAAATTAGGCTGTTTTTCACCACGAAGTTTCCCAAAGTTTTTTCACGAAGTAGCACAAAGCTAGGTTTTTAAGTTTTGCCTTTGTGAATCTTTGCTGTTTTTCACCACGAAGTTTCCCAAAGTTTTTTCACGAAGTAGCACAAAGCTAGGTTTTTAAGCTTTGCCTTTGTGAATCTTTGTGACTGAACTTCTTCGACTTTGTGTTTTTTTGTTGTTTTTCACCACGAAGTTTCCCAAAGTTTTTCACGAAGTAGCACAAAGCTAGATTTTTAAGTTTTGCCTTTGTGAATCTTTGCTGTTTTTTCACCACGAAGTTTCCTAAAGTTTTTCACTAAGTAGCACAAAGCTAGGTTTTCAGGTTTTTCCTTTGTGATTCTTTGTGACTGAACTTCTTCGACTTTGTGTTTTTTGCTGTTTTTCACCACGAAGTTTCCTAAAGTTTTTCACAAAGTATCTCAAAACTAGGTTTTTAGGATTTGCCTTTGTGATTTGTGGTTTTATTTGTCTCCTTTTTTGTATTTTTGCAAAAAAATTAGAAATTATGGCTCATACGGTTGCATTTCATACTTTAGGTTGTAAGTTAAATTTTTCGGAAACTTCTACGATTGCTCGCCAATTTACGCAGGCGGGTTTTTCTCGGTTAGAGTTTGAACAGGCAGCAGATGTCTATGTGATAAATACTTGCTCCGTAACGGAAGAGGCAAATAAAAAATGCCGTTATGCTGTGCGCCAAGCTCTAAGCCGCAACGAAGGCGCCTATATTGTGATTGCAGGATGTTATGCACAATTAAAGCCCCAAGAAATTGCAGAAATTACGGGCGTTGATTTGGTGGTAGGAGCTGCTGATAAATTTCGCATTTTGGAGTTAATTGGCGACATGAAAAAATCAGAAAACCCTTGCGTACACAATGGAAATATCAAAGACATCAATGATTTTCAAGATGCTTATTCGATA